>NZ_CAKKTL010000317.1:0-5014 GCF_920664355.1 Protofrankia sp. CiP1_Cm_nod2 | reverse complement strand
GTAAGATCGTCGGCAGCGTCAGATGTGTATAAGAGACAGCCCTTGCCGTGCGACGCAGGCGGTGTAGTGCACATGGTTTTTCATGTGTGCGTAGTTATTTGGTAGTTTATTTGTTGTTTTTCTGATGGATGTGGATGGGGAAATTCTGACTGCTCTTCCGGGTCGGTTCCTCCCGGTCGATGTGATCACGAGCGTCACGTCAGCTGTGGCTTTACTGTTGATTGGTGCTCGCTGTCGCCGCTGTGTCCCTGAACGCCGACGATCCCCTCTCCGGTCTGGATGTCGGTGAGCAGGCCGCCCCCGACGTCCCCGACGGCTGGACGACCGTGTCCGTCCGGGCCGCGACGCTCAACCATCATGATCTTTTCAGTCTGCGCGGGGTTGGGCTGCCCACGGAGCGGCTGCCGATGATCCTCGGCTGCGACGCGGCCGGGGTGAGCGCGGACGGCGACGAGGTGATCGTCCACGCGGTCATCGGTGACCCGGCCGCCGGCGGCGGGGACGAGACCCTCGACCCGCGGCGGACGCTGCTGTCGGAGCTGTACCCCGGCACCCTGGCCGAGACGGTGGCGGTACCGCGGCGCAACCTGGTGCCCAAGCCGCCCTCGCTGTCGTTCGAGGAGGCCGCCTGCCTGCCCACCGCGTGGCTGACGGCCTACCGGATGGTCGTCCACCGGTCCGCCCTGCCGGCCGCCGGCGGCGGCACGCTGCTGGTGCAGGGCGCCGGCGGCGGGGTGTCCACGGCCGCGATCATCCTTGGGAAGGCCGCCGGCCACACCGTTCTCGTCACCTCCAGGGACGCCGCCAAGCGGGAGCTGGCACTGAAGATCGGTGCGGACGAGGCGTTCGAGCCCGGCGCTCGGCTGCCGGTCAAGGCCGACGCGGTGATCGAGACCGTGGGGGCGGCGACCTGGGGGCACTCCCTGCGGGCGCTGCGGCCCGGCGGCCGGATCGTCTGCTCGGGCACGACCACCGGCGCCAACCCGCCGGCCGAGCTCAACCGGCTGTTCTTCCTCCAGCTCTCCGTCGTCGGCTCCACCATGGGCACCCGGGACGAGCTGGCCGAGCTCGCCGCCTTCATCGACCGGACCGGGGTCCGTCCGATCATCAACGACGTCCGTCCGCTCGCCGACGCCCGCGCGTCGTTCGAGAAACTCGCCCGCGGGGACGTCTTCGGCAAGCTCGTCCTCACCGTCTGAGCTGCCTGACCGTCTGAGCTGCCTGGATCATTTGCGTCCGCCCGGAACAGGCGAAAAACGGCACGCGAAAAGGCGGGTATGGGCCGAAACCGGTCCGTACCCGCCTTTTCTTTTTCTTTCGGCCGCCCGGTTCAGTCGTCCAGGTCGTCGAGGCGGGCCAGGTAGGTGGCCAGCTCCTCGACCGCGTCCTCGTACTGGGGATGCAGGTCGACGAACGTGCGCAGCTGGTCGGCGAGCCAGTCGAGCGTCACGGACTCCTCACCGCGACGCTGCGACAGCTCCTCGACACCCCGGTCGGTGAAATACACCGCGTACCCCGCCCCACACTGAGATGACAGTCCTGGAGATGACAGCCCTGCTGGGATGAGAAAGAAGGCTACCCGGCGAACGCGTCCTCGAGCAGCTTCGCCTGCTCCTTCTCATGCCGCGAGGAGGAACCGGAGGCCGGCGCGGCCGACGCGTTGCGGGAGGCCCGGCGCAGCACCAGGCCGGCGGGCAACGCCGCCGGCAGGTGGATGGCCATGTGCGGGTAGGCACCCTGGTTGGCGGGTTCCTCCTGCACCCAGATCACCTCGGTGAGGTCCGGGTAGGCCGCCAGCACCGTGCGCAGCTCCTCGACCGGGGTCGGGTAGAGCTGCTCGACGCGGACGAGCGCGGTGTCGGTGATCTCCTGCTTGGCCCGCGTGGCCAGCAGGTCGTAGTAGACCTTCCCACTGGACAGCAGCACCCGGCGGATGCCGGCGCGGTCACCGACAGTCGCGTCGTCGATGACCGGCAGCCACGACCCGCCGGTCAGCTCCTCGACCGTCGACGTCGCCGCCTTCAGCCGCAGCATCGACTTGGGGGTGAAGACGACCAGCGGGCGGCGCACCGGCGAGAGTGCCTGCCGGCGCAGCAGGTGGAAGTAGCTCGCCGGGCTGGACGGGGCCGAGACCAGCATGTTGTTCTCGGCGCACAGGCTGAGGAACCGCTCGATCCGCGCCGAGGAGTGGTCCGGTCCCTGCCCCTCGTAGCCGTGCGGGAGCAGCAGGCCGACCGCGCTGCGCTGCCCCCACTTGGCCTCGCCCGCCGCGATGAACTCGTCGATGATCGACTGTGCGCCGTTGACGAAGTCGCCGAACTGGGCCTCCCACAGCACGAGCGCGTCCGGCCGGGCCACCGAGTAGCCGTACTCGAAGCCCATCGCGGCGAACTCGGACAGCAGCGAGTCGTGGACGTAGAAGGTGCCGGCGCCCGGCTCGGCCTCCAGCGACTTCAGCGGCGAGTACTCCTCGGCGGTGTGCCGGTCGACCAGGACGGCGTGCCGCTGGCCGAAGGTGCCGCGCCGGCTGTCCTGCCCGGCGAGGCGGATGGGCCGCCCGTCCAGCAGGATCGAGCCGAACGCGATGGTCTCGGCGCATGCCCAGTCGATCGCCCCGGTGGCGACCATCTGGGCCCGTCGCTCGAGCTGCGGGCGCAGCCTCGGGTGGACGGTGAACCCCTCCGGCAGCGTGGTCTGGGTGTCGATGACCTTCTTGACGACGTCCAGCGACACGGCGGTGGACACCGCGGCCGCGGCGGCGGCTTCCGCCGGGGTCGTCACCAGCAGGGGCTGGCCGGCCGGCCGGCTGGTGGTGTCACGGGTTTCCGCGAACGCCTTCTCCAGCTGCGCCGAGTAGTTCTTCATGGCCTGCTCGGCCTCGGCCGGGGTGATGTCGCCGCGGCCGATCAGCGCCTCGGTGTAGAGCTTGCGCACCGACCGCTTCGTGGCGATGGTGTCGTACATCAGCGGCTGGGTGAACGACGGCTCGTCCATCTCGTTGTGGCCGCGCCGCCGGTAGCACACCATGTCGATCACGACGTCCTTGTGGAACGCCTGCCGGAACTCGAAGGCCAGCCGCGCGACGCGCACACACGCCTCGGGGTCGTCCCCGTTGACGTGGAAGATCGGCGCCTGCACCATCCGGGCGACGTCGGTGGCGTACACCGACGACCGGCTGGAGACCGGCGAGGTCGTGAACCCGACCTGGTTGTTGATGACGAGGTGCACGGTGCCGCCGGTGCGGTAGCCGCGCAGCTGGGAGAGGTTCAGCGTCTCGGCGACCACGCCCTGGCCGGCGAAGGCGGCGTCCCCGTGGATGAGCACGGGCAGGACGGTGAAGCCCTCCGGGCCCTTGTTGAGCAGGTCCTGTCTGGCGCGGACGACACCTTCGAGCACCGGGTCGACCGCCTCCAGGTGGGAGGGGTTGGACACCAGGGAGACCGCCACCTCGCGGCCGTCGGGGACGGTGTAGACACCCTCGGCGCCGAGGTGGTACTTGACGTCACCCGAGCCGTGCGCGGTCTGCGGGTCGACGTACCCCTCGAACTCGGCGAAGATCTGCCGGTAGGACTTGCCGATGATGTTCGCCAGGACGTTGAGGCGGCCGCGGTGGGCCATCCCGAAGGCGACCTCGTCCATGCCGGCATCGGCGGCCCGCTGCAGGACCTCGTCCAGCAGCGGGATCGCCGACTCCCCGCCTTCGAGGGAGAAACGCCGCTGCCCGACGTACTTGGTCTGCAGGAAGGACTCGAACGCCTCGGCCGCGCCCAGCCGCTCGAGGACGTGCAGCTGCTCGGCGGGGTCGGGGCGCTCGGCGGAACGCTCGACCCGCTGCTGGATCCAGACCCGCTCGTCCGGCTCCTGGATGTGCATGTACTCGATGCCGACCCGGCGGCAGTACGAATCCCGCAGGACGCCCAGAATGTCGCGCAGGGTCATCGTCCGCTGGCCGGCGAAGCCGTCGACGGGGAACTCGCGGTCGAGGTCCCACAGGGTCAGCCCGTGGCTGATGATGTCGAGGTCGGGGTGGCTGCGGATGGCGAACTCGAGCGGGTTGGTGTCGGCCATCAGGTGGCCGCGGACCCGGTAGGCGTGGATCAGCTCCAGCACCCGGGTGCCGTGGTCGAGATCGCCCTCGTGGGACGAGGTGATGTCGGCGACCCACTGCACCGGCTCGTACGGGACGCGCAGCGAGCGGAAGACCTCCTCGTAGAAGTCGTCCGCCCCCAGCAGCAGCTGGTGGATGCGGCGCAGGTACTCGCCGGACTGCGCACCCTGGATGATCCGGTGGTCGTACGTGCTGGTCAGCGTAATGATCTTTGAGACGGCCAGTCTCGACAGGGTCTCCTGGGAGGCGCCCTGGAACTCGGCCGGGTACTCCATCGCGCCGACCCCGATGATCGTCCCCTGGCCCTGCATCAGGCGGGGTACCGAGTGCACGGTGCCGATACCGCCGGGGTTGGTCAGCGTGATCGTCACGTCGGTGAAGTCGTCCGCCGTGATCTTGTTTGTCCGGGCGCGCCGGACGAGGTCCTCGTAGGTGAGCCAGAACTGGCTGAAGTCCAGCGTCTCGGCCTGCTTGATCGCGGCGACGACGAGCTGGCGCGAGGAGCCCTTGACCAGGTCGATGGCGATGCCCAGGTTGACGTGTTCCGGCGTGACCAGGGCGGGCTTGCCGCCGGCCTCGGTGTAGGAGGAGTTCATCACCGGCGCGGCCTGCAGCGCCTTGACCATGGCGTAGCCGATCAGGTGCGTGAACGACACCTTGCCGCCGCGGGAACGGGCCAGATGCCGGTTGATGACGATCCGGTTGTCCGCGAGGAGCTTGGCGGGCACCGCCCGCACCGACGTCGCGGTGGGGACGTGCAGTGACGTCTCCATGTTCGCGACGACGCGCGCGGCGGCGCCTCGCAGCGGTGACGTCGAGGCACCGCCGCCCGCGGCGGAAGCGCTCTGGCCGGCCGCTGGTGCGGCCGTTGCCGCCGGCGTGCCGGCCGCGGGGACCGCGGGAGCC
>NZ_CAKKTL010000316.1:0-5029 GCF_920664355.1 Protofrankia sp. CiP1_Cm_nod2 | reverse complement strand
CGGTACGCCAACCGGCCCGGCGGGCGACGCTCCCGGCCCGCCAGACGACGCCCCCGGCCCGCCGGGCCGGCGTGGGGCGCGCCCGTGAGCCGCCGCCTCGACCGGGCCCGCTACGCCGACCTGTACGGGCCGACCGTCGGTGACCGCATCCGCCTCGCTGACACCGACCTGTTCATCGAGGTCACCGAGGACCGCAGCCGCGGGCCCGCCGGCGCCGGCACCGGCGACGAGGCGGTGTTCGGCGGCGGCAAGGTGATCCGGGAGTCCATGGGGCAGGCCCGGGCGTCGCGCGCCGAAGGTACCCCGGACCTGGTCATCACCGGCGCGGTCGTCCTCGACCACTGGGGTGTCGTCAAGGCCGACGTCGGCATCCGCGACGGGCGGATCGTCGCGCTCGGCAAGGCCGGCAACCCCGACATCATGGACGGCGTCCACCCCGGCCTGGTCATCGGCCCGGGCACGGAGATCCTCGCCGGCAACGGGAAGATCCTCACCGCGGGGGCGGTGGACTGCCACGTCCACCTGATCTGCCCGCAGCAGGTCCCCGAAGCCCTCGGCGCCGGCATCACCACCCTGATCGGCGGCGGGACCGGCCCGGCCGAGGGCACCAGGGCCACCACCGTCACCCCCGGGCCGTGGAACCTCGCCCGGATGCTGTCCGCGATGGACGCGCTGCCGGTCAACGTCGTCCTGCTCGGCAAGGGCAACACCGTCGGTGAGGATGCCCTGTGGGAGCAGCTGCGCGGCGGCGCCGCCGGCTTCAAGCTGCACGAGGACTGGGGCTCCACCCCGGCGGCGATCGACGCCTGCCTGCGGGTCGCGGACGCCTCCGGGGTGCAGGTCGCGCTGCACTCCGACACCCTCAACGAGGCCGGTTTCGTCGAGGACACCCTGGCCGCGATCGCCGGCCGGGCCATCCACGCCTACCACACCGAGGGTGCCGGCGGCGGGCACGCCCCGGACATCATCACCGTGGCCGCGGCGGCGAACGTCCTGCCGAGCTCGACGAACCCGACCCGCCCGCACACCGTCAACACCCTCGACGAACACCTCGACATGCTCATGGTCTGCCACCATCTGAACCCGACCGTGCCCGAGGACCTGGCCTTCGCCGAGAGCCGCATCCGGCCGTCCACGATCGCCGCCGAGGACGTCCTGCACGACCTCGGCGCCATCTCGATGATCGGCTCGGACTCGCAGGCCATGGGACGCATCGGCGAGGTCGTCCTGCGCACCTGGCAGACCGCGCACGTGATGAAGGTCAGGCGCGGCGCCCTGCCCGGGGACGGGCGCGCCGACAACGCCCGCGCCCGCCGGTACGTCGCCAAGTACACGATCTGCCCGGCCGTCGCGCACGGCCTGGACGCCGAGATCGGCTCGGTGGAGCCGGGCAAGCTCGCCGACCTGGTGCTCTACGACCCGGCGTTCTTCGGCGTCCGGCCGGCCGTCGTCATCAAGGGCGGTTTCGTGGCCTGGGCGGCGATGGGCGACGCGAACGCCTCCATCCCCACCCCACAGCCGGTGCTGCCGCGTCCGATGTGGGGGGCGGCGGCGGGCCCGGCCGCGGCGTCGTCACTGTCGTTCGTCGCCCCCGCCGCCCTCGACGCCGGCCTGCCGGCGCGCCTCGGCCTGGCCAAGCCGATGGCCGCGACCGCCGACGTCCGCCGCCGCGGCAAGGCGGACCTGCCCGAGAACACCGCCACCCCCGACATCCACGTCGACCCGGAAACATTCACCGTCACCATCGACGGCGACACAATAGAACCCGCCCCGGTAGCCGAACTCCCCATGGCCCAGCGCTACTTCCTCTTCTGATTCCTCTCCCGGTTCTGAGCCCTGTTCCGGCTTCGAGCATCAGCTCCGGCCACGCCCATCCCGCCGACGCCCCCGCCGCGCCGCACCGTCCGCGCTGCCTGGAGCTACAGTCGAAGTCAGGCCGTCGCCGCCGCCTGTGCCATCGCTCATGCCACCCAGCAGACGCACGAACCTCGCGGTTTCTTCCTGGTCCTCGACGGTGTCGAGCGCACCCCGCTCGGCGGCGAGCCGGTCGAGCATGTCGCCGAGCGCCCGGTGCCGGCAATCTCGTACCGGTCCGTTCCGGATGCCCATGTTGATCTGAACAGACAGATTCTCGCCCGCCGTCTCGAACGCCGAGACGAGGTCGACATCAAGGGTGTCTGAAACCCTGCGTTTTACCTGCGTCACGCCCAGATACTACCGCTGTCGTACGCTTCTTCGGGTCTGATTTCTGCGGCGGAAGACGCGGCTCGGCGCGGACATGTTGTGCCCCGCAGAACGCACTACGGGAGTCTGGCGGTCACAGTCGTTCGCTGTTGACGACTGTCGGGAGATCGCCGTCGGGAGATCGCTGTTGGGAGGACGCCTGATGGTGGACGCGAGCCGGGCGGCGTTGTTGCTGTTGGCGGACGGGCGGCTGCCGGCGGGTGGTCATGCGCACTCCGGCGGGATCGAGGCCGCGACCGTCGACGGCAGCGTCACCGACCTCGCCGGCCTCAAACGCTTCCTGCGCGGCCGGCTGGCCACGACCGGCCTGGTCTCCGCCGCCTTCGCCGCCGCCGCCTGCCGGCTGACCCGCAGCCCGCATACGGACGGGAACCTCCCGATCACTGTTTCGGGACGGCTATCGGCCGCGCCACCCCAGCCGTTGTCAGACCGGCCGTCGTCAGACCGGCCGTATCCGGAGGAGATCGCTACTTCCGCTTCCTCCGATACCGACGCCGCCGGTGGCGTCACGACGCCGACCAGGGCGATCATCGAACTGGACGTCGAGCTGGACGCGCGGACGCCGTCGCCGGCGCAGCGTTCCGCCAGCCGCGCACAGGGCCGGGCGCTGCTGCGGGCGGGCCGCGCCGCCTGGCCGGGGCTGTCCTGCCCGGTCCCGGCGCCGCACCATCCGGTCGCGTTCGGCCTGGTCGCCGCGCACGCCGGCCTCTCCCCCGCCGACGCCGCGCTGGCCGTCGCCTACGGCACGGTCAGCGGCCCCGCCTCGGCCGCGACCCGCCTGCTCGGCCTGGACCCGCTGGCGGTCACCGCCCTGCTCACCCGCCTCACCCCCGCCATCGACCACACCGCCGCCGAGGCGGCCGCCCTGTCGAACCACCCCCCGGCGGACCTCCCCGCCACCACCGCCCCCCGCCTGGAACTCCTCGCCGAACACCACCACACCGCCACCATCCGCATGTTCGCCTCCTGACGCCCGGTAATCCAGCCACTCCAGAACGATCGACACCGAAAAACCGCGGCAGTGTGCGCTGTCGGCCCACAGCGTCGCCGGCGGACACGCCGAACGAGATACCCACAGCGACCAGAACGCACAGATCCGTCATATGCCGTCTCATCAGCTTTGCAGCCCTGTCCCGCGAAGGCAGAAAATGATCACAAAAATATCCGCGACTATCCCACACCGTGCGCCGCCCTGCCTGCCAGTGGTCGTCATAGTTGACGCGCAGAATGTCCGCGGCCAGGCCCGGGAGGTTCTGGGCAGCCCTCGCCTACCCACGGTCCCTGGTATTCGGACGGCGCTCCAGCCATTCGGTTTCGACGCGGTCGAGATCTACGTCGGCATCGGCACCCGCGCCGCCGGGAGCAACAGTCAGGCACTCCACCGTGAGATCGGCAAGAACCTTGAATACGCGCGTTCCATCACCAAAGATGGCGGCAGAATCCTGAACGGTGCGCTACGGGACAACAGTAGCGGCGGGCTGAGAAATTTTGAAGAGAAACTTGTGGATGTGCTCTGCGGGATACAGGTCGCCCGTTCCGCCTACGCAATCCGACATGAAGGCCACCCAGCCCGCGCCATCGTCATACTCAGCAAGGACATGGACCTCGACCCAGCCGCGCACTTCTCAGAACATCTGGCCGTTCCTGTGGTGACCGCGGCGACATCAGTGATCAACAACCGTCCTGGCATCCGCTGGCTACTGCTCGGTGAGCAGGAGATGTTGAGCATGGTGGGACGTGACGGCCAGTACTGTGGTTCCAGCCGTCGCAACGAAATAGCCGAGTACGCCTGGAAACGGTACGGCCGGAACTACGACTGGCAGGTACTGAATCCCGAACGTCGTCACGGCAGAGTTGATGTGCTGCTTCGTCATGCCAGCGGTGTGGCCGGGCTGGCCTCGTCCCGTCTGTTCGGCAACCGGCAACCTCCGCGCGGACAGGTGGTGAGGCTCCACCCAACAGGTGTTGACCTCGGGGAACGGGGCAAGGATTTCCCCCTACTGGAACTCGGCGTCGACGGAATGGCATCACCGTGCTCGACGCTACGGACAGCGACAGTAACGGCGCGAATATCTCCCACTACCGCCGAGGCATGTTTTCCCGGGTCGACAGATCCGATCAATATCGACATACCGCGAGACGGAATACTTGTCGGTGCGACCCTGCTGGTAAAACAGGTACAAGGACGGTGACGTCTTGTCGGGTGCGTGGACGGCGCTACAGCACCGGCACCGACCAGACTGGGAGGCTGACAGGCTCCCACAGCGTTGTATGCACGGGACGTTACGCGTATCACGCAGCAGACGTGATAACGAACACCGACGAAGAAGCCACGCCGATCTTTTTGCCGCTGGATCGCGCAGTTGGGGCCACAGGCTATCATACGGCTGTTGAAACGGGACACACGACGGATAATGACATCCAGATACTCGCAGCCGCGAGCTCCAGGATACCGTTCTTTGAATAAAGAAAAGGCGGTCGAAAGACCGCCTTTTCCGACTACTACGTGCCTTGTACTACAAGTACGACGTACTCTTGCCGGCCCCCATGTCCGGCACAGTTTATGACACCCGGCTCAACGAGTGCAGATCTACCTGCACCATGGCTGGAGCAGCCGTCAAGTCCGGCTCGGCGCGGTCGGCTCGGCGCGGTCGGCCTGGAGCTCTGCCGATGACCGCCGCCGCCATCGCCTGGCGCGCGGCCGGCGCCGACCCCGGCACCGTCGAGGCAGCAGCCCTGTCTGCCCCGATCGACACCGTCAGCATCCAAGCAGCTTCCCACCGAA
>NZ_CAKKTL010000315.1:4891-5832 GCF_920664355.1 Protofrankia sp. CiP1_Cm_nod2 | reverse complement strand
GTTTCATGTTGTCTTCCCCGTATTGGCCAGAATCGGAAGATCGTGCGCGTAGTCGGCGACCTGGGTGCCCGCAAGGTAGACGGCCCTGGCCCGGTCGTCCGCGGTGAAGGCCATGACCTGTGTGCCGTGCGTGACGGTGAAGATCCCGCTGGGCTGGCGTACCGGATCCGCCAGCGGGATGCCGAGCGCGTCCGCCTGCGCGCGTATCTGCGCCAGGGTGCCCCGTACGCCGATGAAGGACGGGTCGAACTGGTTCAGCCAGCGGTCGAGCACCTCGCCGGTGTCCCGTTCGGGATCGGTGGTGACGAACACCGTGGCGATCCGTGACCGGACAGATGTCGGCACCGTGTCGAGGGCCGCGGCGATGTCGGCCATCGTTGTCGGGCAGACGTCCGGGCAGCTGGTGTAGCCGAAGAACAGCAGGGTGACCTTCCCGGCCGTCCGGGAGCGCAGGTCGAACGGGGCGCCGGCGGTGTCGGTCAGGTTCAGCGCGGGCTTGTCGACCGGTTGCGCGAGCGCCGTGCCGCGCAGTTCGTTGGCCGGCCCCGAGTTGTCCACGATCGTGACCGCGGACCCGGTCCCGGACGAACAGCCGGCCAGGACGAGCGCGAACGCCACCACCAGCGGCACCGCGAACAGGCGGCGACAGCGGGCCGGGCCCCAGCGGGCGGGAGGACGCGGACGGCTCCCGCCGGCTCCTCCACCAGGCGGATCGGTGCCAGGGCGGACCCCCGCCGCGCTGCCGGCGCCGTCGTCGCCGTCGCCGGCAGCTCCGCTGACGGCTTCTCCTCCATCTTGCGATGCACGCACCCGGGCCTCGCTCCTCGATGCTCCTCGATCCATACCCTTACGGCCGGACGGCTCCTTACGTGGACTGACGGATAAGCCCCGCCGCTCGGTTCCACCTCCGGCCATGTCGGACGCCCGGAGCCGGACCGCCC
>NZ_CAKKTL010000315.1:3344-4523 GCF_920664355.1 Protofrankia sp. CiP1_Cm_nod2 | reverse complement strand
CCGTAAGCCACCGGTATCCGCCGGCGCCCGCTGGTATCCGCCTGTGCCGGCCGGTGCGGGCGCTGCCCCGGCCGGGCCTCGTCGGGATCTTCGGCGACGCGGGACGGCGGTCTGGTGACGGTACGCGACCGGCTTCTCCGGCAACGATCTCCGATGACGCGGGGACGGTGATCCGGCACGGGTGAGCTCGGCCGCTCGGCCGCTGTTTTGCCGCGCATCCGGGCGGCCCTTCTGGCACGATCGTCGTCAGATCCTGACGTCGCCCTGGCGTCGATGCCGTCGCTCATGGTCATCATATGGTGTGATTAATGTTATATCCGGCATGTTCCGGCGAATATCCTGGTACGCCTGGACGGCTATCCGGTGGGATGTGGGAGAGGGCTCGACGGTGGTGTTCTGTCCGGGTCGACGACAACTCCATTGACCGTCCATTGACCGCGACGCCGTGCCGCTGACGACGGCGTTGTCGGTCCGGCGAAGCCGACGTGGTACATTCAGGAAGCGCCGGTGAAGATCCAGACAGATATGCCCAGGCAGTCATCGCGCGTGGAGGAAAGGGCGACATCGGTGCCGCAGGACCCGGCTGCGATTCAGCAGCAGATCGAGAATACCCGCGCCGAGCTCGCGGTCACCCTGGACGCCATCGCCGATCTCGTGAGCCCCAGGCGGGTGGCTGAGCGGACAGGCGAGCAGATCAGGGGCAGGGTCGCCGAGCTGCGCCAGAAGGTGATCGCGAACGGCTTCGGTGGCCCGCCCGCCATCACCACGGACTCCACCGCCACCGGCAACGGCTACGGCACCCCGGCCGACAGGCGGGAGCTGTCCGCCGGCCTTGACGCAGGCCCGGTTGTGCAGCGCGTCATCCGATGGAACAGGGTGGCTGCCGCCGGGGGTGTGCTGGTGCTGCTCGTCGGCGTTCGCCGCCGCAGGCGCCGCCGCCGCGCATACGCTCTGTGATGTTCCGCGGTGTCCCGCGGGAGCGGGCACTGTCTCGCCCACGCCGTACACGGCATGGCGTACGGCGTAGTCCCAGACAATACTGGATAGTTCTGGAATAATGCCGGAAAAGCTTATGCCTGCTGCCGGCGAGATTTCGCCGACAGCAGGCGCGCGGCTCGGGCGACGGACCGGCGCGGGTCTGAAGCGGTGCCGTGCCGGCGGTTTCGTGCCGGCGGTTTC
>NZ_CAKKTL010000315.1:0-2924 GCF_920664355.1 Protofrankia sp. CiP1_Cm_nod2 | reverse complement strand
GGTTCTCCGTGCTGATCATCCCGTACGAGCTCCCGTGTTTCGGGCCCGCCCGTGCCGAGCGTGTTATTCCGCGCTGTACGGGTTGCCGGCCCGCCTGATTTCCCATGGTTCCCGTCGTTGCCGTGATGCCTGCCGGCCGGGGGTTCCCAGCCGTCCGCGCTTTCGGTGAGCCGCCGTCCGCCGCTTTGTTCACGGTGTAACGTCCATGTTCGCGGGGCCCATATAAGGATGGCGTGCCGCCCACGTCGCCCGGGATTTCCGCCGCTCGTGGCCAGCCGGTGGCCGGTGCGCGGCGGAATGCCCGTCCAGCTCGCGGACCTGGCTTTGACTCATTCGTAGACTTGACTTGTTCCAGACGGCGGCGAAAGCTGGCCGGTGTGAACAGTGAGGACGCCGCCGGGCAGCTGCGGTCGGCCGGGTTACGGGTGACCGCGCCCCGGCTGGCGGTGCTCGCGTCCCTGGCCGAGGGAGCACACCTGAGCGTGGAGACGATCGCTCAGGATGCGCGTGCCCGGCTCGGCTCGCTGTCGCTACAGGCCGTGTATGACAACCTGGACGTGCTCGCCGCCGCCGGGCTGGTGCGCCGGTTCGAACCGGCGGGCCACCCGGCCCGGTTCGAGCTGCGGGTCGGTGACAACCACCACCACCTCGTCTGCCGGGAGTGCACGGCCGTCTACGACGTCGACTGCGTGATCGGCGCCCGGCCGTGCCTGTCGCCGTCGGACGACCACGGTTTCGTCATCGACGAGGCCGAGGTGACCTTCTGGGGGATCTGCGCCGACTGCCAGGCCAGGGCCACCGTCGGCGAGCGCCCACCTGCCGCGGCCGGAGGCCTACAGGATGCCGCGGCGGCGCAGGACGGTCAGGGCGGCGATGCCGGGGAGGACTGGGAGCCAGTAGCTGATCAGCCGGTACACCAGGACGGCCGCGAACATGGACACGGCGTCGCCGCCGGCGGCGGTGAGGCCGATGGCGAGGGCGGGCTCGAGCGCGCCGATGTTGCCCGCGGTGGGTACCGCCCCGGCCACCACCGCGCCTACCAGGTAGATGGTCGCTACCGATAGTAGTGATATGGAGCCGCCGAACGCCCAGACGCAGGTGGCCAGCGCCACGATCTGGGTCACCTTGGTGGCCGCGGCCGACAGCAGCAGCACGGCGGTGCGCCGTGGGGAGCGCGCGAGCAGCGTCAGATGCCGGCCCGCGCTGCGCAGGGCCGGCCCGAGCCGGCCGCGGACGCGCGGGCGGGTGCCGGCCGCGACGCACCCGACCAGGCACAGCGCGACACCGCCGAGGGCGGGCCCGGAGCCGACGTTCGCCGTGACCGACCTGATGGGCGCGCTCAGCGTGTCCTGCGTGCCCGAACCGCCGACCAGCGCGGCGGTGAGCGCGATCCCGCCCACATGGGCCAGGGCAAACGCGATCTTGATGGCGGCCACCGCGCTCAGGCAGGCCGAGCAGGCCAGCTTCTGGCGTTCCAGGTAGCGGGCGTTCACGGCGATCGCGCCCAGGCCCGCCGGCAGCACCCGGTTGGCCGCCGCCGCGGCCAGCTGCACCGCCACCGCCGTGCGCAGCCGCAGCGGCAGCCCGCTGGCCGACCGCAGGGCCAGGCCGTTGGCCAGGAAGAAGCAGGACGAGGCGAGCCCGCACGCCACCAGCCACGGCCAGGTCGGCACGGGGACGCTGGACAGCCTCGCACCGACCTCCGTCCGGAACCTCATGGCCAGCATGACGATCATCGGGACGGTGACGGCGAACGCGACCAGCGTCCAGGGATGACGCAGCCAGCCCACCCGCAGGCGAGGGCGCAGCGCTCCGGGCAGTGTGAGCGAACTCACCGCCTGCTCGCCGGACAGGCCTGACAGCGGTGAAGGTGTAACCTGCCGTAGCGTGATGGCGACCGGCTGTGCGGTGACGACGGCGCTGCCGTCGACCGTCGCCCTTGCGGGGGCTGCCGTCGCGGTAGCTGCCCGGCTGGGCGTCATGGCGCCAACAGTAGATCGGAATTCATAACGGATGCTGAACAACGTACATCCTGTGATGGGATCTTCTGCCACCTGCCCGTCGGACGGAGGATGGCAGCAACCGGCCAGGTGGCCGTTTCATGCGGGTACGGAACAGAACCGGCGGCGGCCGGCTTGCACGCAGAGGCGCGTCATGTCGTCCGAAAATGGCGTGCACCGGTAATCCGCCGTCGGGTGACCGGGATCACAGGAACCAGCGAAACCTTCAGCATCCGAGGAAAGGCAGGACCGTGACAGATCTGCGTGACCTACCGGTAACGACTCTCGCTGGCGAGAAGACGACCTTTGGCGCGTTGACGGACGGACGTGCCGCGCTCGTCGTCAACGTGGCAAGCCGCTGCGGCCTCACCCCGCAGTACGCCGGCCTGGAGAAACTGCACGAGGAGCTCGCCGGCCGCGGATTCACCGTGATCGGTTTTCCGAGCAACCAGTTCGGCAGGCAGGAGCCGGGGACCGCGGAGGAGATCGCGGCCTTCTGCTCGACGACCTACGGGGTGACGTTCCCGCTGAGCGCGAAGATCGAGGTCAACGGTGAAGGCCGTGACCCGGTGTACGCCGAGCTGACCCAGGCCGCCGACGCGGAGGGCCGGAGCGGCGACATCACCTGGAACTTCGAGAAGTTCGTGGTCGCGTCGGACGGCAAGGTCGCCGCCCGCTTCGGCCCGCGCACGGACCCGCACGACCCGGCGCTGCGCGAGGCGATCGAGGCGGTCCTGCCCGCCTGACGCACCTCTCGGCCCTGGCCCCTGCCCCTGGCCTCGGCCCCCGGTCCCGGTTGTGGATCCGTCCTGAGCGCTGGCTCCGGCTCCGCTTCGTCCCGGTCTGTCCCGTCCGCTCTACCCGTCTGTCCTGTCCTGCCCTGCTCTGTCCCGTCTGCTCCTGCCCGTCCTGCCCGTCCTGCCC
>NZ_CAKKTL010000314.1:0-5101 GCF_920664355.1 Protofrankia sp. CiP1_Cm_nod2 | reverse complement strand
GGTGAGGTGAACGATGAGTTCCGTGGTGCGCACGCGTGCGACCGGTGTGTGGCTCATCCTCGTCCTTGCGACGTCGCTGTCTTGGGTGCTGGGTACCGACCATGGCCTCAGCAACGACGGGCATCGGATGGCGAGCGTTGCGATCCTGGTCGTCGCGCTGTTCAAGGCCAGGCTCGTTGGTCTCTACTTCATGGACCTCCGCAACGCACCGGCGGTTTTGCGCGGGTTGTTCGAGGGGTACTGCGTCGCCGTCTGCGCCGTGACGATCTCGCTGTTCCTCCTCGCTTAGATGCTGGGTTCCTCAAGGCCGGGGTAGACCGGAGGAATCCAGCACCAGAGCGCGACGGCGAAGTCGGGCTCGGTGACGGCCCGGACGTCGTCGACGGTCACGCCCGGTGCGAGCTCGCGCAGCACCAGTCCTGCGGGCTCGATGTCGAGCACAGCGAGGTCGGTGATGACGCGCTGGATGCACGCGCGGCCTGTGTAGGGCAGCGAGCACTCTCGTACGATCTTGGGTGAGCCGTCTTTGGTGACGTGCTCCATCATCACGATTGAGCGCTTGGCTCCGTGCACGAGGTCCATCGCGCCGCCCATCCCCTTGACCATCTTTCCGGGGATCATCCAGTTGGCCAGGTCGCCCTTCTCCGACACCTGCATGGCGCCGAGGATCGCGACGTCGATGTGACCGCCGCGGATCATCCCGAACGACGTCGCGCTGTCGAAGTACGAGCCGCCCTTATTGAGGGTGACGGTCTCCTTGCCAGCGTTGATGAGGTCGGGGTCGACGGCGTCCTCGGTCGGGTACGGCCCGACGCCGAGCATGCCGTTCTCGGACTGCAGCACGACGTGTACGCCGTCCGGCACGTAGTTGGGTACCAGGGTAGGCAGGCCGATCCCGAGGTTGACGTACTGCCCGTCCGCGAGCTCGAGGGCGACCCGCGCTGCCAGCTCGTCCCTAGACAGCACGGACGGTCCTCCGCTCGATCCGCTTCTCCACGGACACCTGCACCACGCGCTGCACGAAGATTCCCGGGGTGTGCACCAGGGCCGGATCCAGGTCGCCGGGCTCCACGACCTCCTCGACCTCCGCGATCGTCACGCGACCCGCAGCGGCGCAGAGTGGGTTGAAGTTCTGCGCCGACTTCTCGTAGACGAGGTTGCCGTGCCGATCGCCGTAGCGGGCATGCACGAGGGCGTAGTCGCAGACGATCGCGTGCTCCAGCACGTACTCCACACCGTCGAAGGTGCGGACTTCCTTGGGCTCCGACGCCTTCGCCGCGCCACCCGACCCGTCGTACCGGAGAGGAAGCCCCCCGAGGGCGACCTGTGTCCCGACGCCACCGGGGGTGTAGAAGGCGGGGATACCCGCGCCGCCGGCACGGAGCCGCTCGGCGAGCGTGCCCTGCGGGACCAGTTCGACCTCGAGCTCGCCGGACAGGAACTGCCGCTCGAACTCCTTGTTCTCCCCGACGTAGGAGCCCGTGGTGCGGCTGATCCGTTTGGCTCGCAGAAGCGAGCCCAGGCCCCACCCGTCGACGCCACAGTTGTTGGAGACCGTCTTGAGGTCGTCGACCCCGGTTTCCAACAGCGCCTCGATGAGAGCCTGCGGGATGCCGCAGAGCCCGAACCCGCCAACGGCCAGCGACGACCCGCAGGCGATATCCGTGACCGCTTCGGCGGCACTGCCGACGATCTTGTTCACCGCTTCCCCTCTCCAAAAACGAATTATAGTTAGAAACTAACGTCTTGCAAGCACTTCTCGTGGGATGAAAAGCACTCAAAGGGTCATTAACTCAAAACGGAGGAAGGATAAGTGAGAAAAATCACAGATCGACAGGTGTGAGGGCGGCGACTCGTGGGCCGTGCACCTGGGCAGGGAGACGATGGCGCTGAAGCCCGTTGCAAGGCTGCTCGCGGTCGTGAGCGGCGCCGTTCTGGTGACCACAATGACTGCCCAAACTGCGGACAACTGCGACCCGCCGTGGCGGAGTCCGAGGCGAACTTCGATTCTGGCGGTCATCATGATCGAGGGATCTGGGTCGGCGGTTCAGGCACACCTGTTCTCGAGCCCGCGCCTGCTCCTGCTGGACGAGGTGTCGATGGGACTGGCGCTCGCTGTGGTGGACGAGATCTTCGCCTTTCTCGACCTGCTGGCTCAGGAAGGCTCCAGTCTGCTGCTGGTCGAGCGGTACGTCACGCGGGTGCTCGCCCGTGGGGACTACGTCTACCTGCTCAACCGCGGTCAGGCTCGCTTCGTCGGCGAGCTGACGGAGTGCGAGAGCTCGGACATCTTCAAGGAGCGCGTCGACGTCGACTAGCGATCTTTGGTCTGTGGGTTCTTCACATCTGTGTCACGTTTCAGGCTGCGGGTGCGAGCCGGGCGTGGTCGATGTAGCTGTCGACGTGGCGATCGAGGATGCGGAGCGCGTCGCGCAGCTCGGGTGGGGCCTGGGGCTGGTCGGCCGCGGTAAGCGGGACGAGGAGCCGGTTGTAGACCTTGGTGTAGAAGACGGCGATGCGGATGCCGTCGTCGGTGAGCGTGTAGCGGTTGCGGTGCGGTAGCCGGCGGATCAGGCCGGCCAGGCGCAGCCGGCGCAGGTCATAGGTCCTCTGGCCGGGGCGGTAGTCGCTGCCGAGCAGCCCAGCGATCAGGACACGTAGGTTCTTGTTGGTGAAGCCGGTCGCGGTGAGCAGCGTCTGACACAGGGCGCCGGTCAGGGCCATGACCCGTGGATCACCGAACCGCAGGGCCGGGGTCCGCCGCCCCTCCGTGTCGACGGTGGGGTGCGTGATCCGCTCGAAGGCCGGACTCGCGAGGACACAGCCCTGGCCGACCCGTTCAGCGTCCAGGATCCGGCGGTTGGCCGCACGGGCCTTGGACTGCAGCTCGGGCAGGTGGCGCAGGCGGGCGTTGCAGCCCAGGTCCCGCGGGGCGTTGATGACGGTCTCGATCCGCATGGCCCGACCGTCCTTGAGGTACTGCTTGATGCGGGAGTGCTTGTAGAAGACGTTGACCACGCCACCGCCGTTGTCGCGGCGGTCGATCGCGGTGCGGAAGGTTCCCTTCATGTCACGGCGGATGAGGCGTCCGAAGATGATTTCCCCGTTGTGCGGGCGGCCGAGGTCGAGGTTGTCGGCGATGAGCGCCTCGAAGAAGCCGCGGGCGTGCCGGGGCGCGTCGAACACGAGGGTGCGGGAGATCTCGATCTGGCGCATGGAGGTTTCCCACCAGTAGCCGGCGTCCCGGTCGGTGGCGGTGAGCGGCAACGGCAGCCGGGCCAGCCAGCGCTGCACGAACACGTCGATCGCGCCCGGGTTCAGCCGGTCGCAGATCTCCTGCAGCGCGGCCGGGCCGGCGGCGGCGGCGAACCCGTTGGACAGCTCGGCAAAGCCGATCCCGGCCCGGGTCGCCTGGCGTTTGGCCCACGCGTGCCCGCCCCGCCAGATCTTCGCCGGATACGGGAAGTAGCTGCACATCTTGATGAACGCCGGGCCGAAGTCGGCGTCCCACACGGAGAAGTAGGAGCAGGACACCCGCCGGTCGGTTTTGGTGAACGACCACTGCACCGCCCCGGTGGCGGTGTGGCGTTCGTAGGCGGTCCAGACCCGCTGGAACTCCTGGGCCACCCAGGTCGCGGCGACCCCGGACCGTCCGGTCGCGGCCTGGCGATCCAGATGCGGACGCATCAGCTCCAGCTTGCCGCCCACGTCGTCCCTGCCGAAGCGCACCCACGGGAGGCCGTTGGCCTCGGCGAACGAGGCGACCGCGCGGCGGAACCGCTGGCCGATCTGGTTGAACAGCGCCGGCGACGGAAACGGGTAGCCCAGGTGACCGGACAGGAACGCCGTGACCTGCGCGCTGGTCTGCAACGTCGGCACGTAGGCGTTGAGATAGATCCGGTCCAGGCACTGGATGTCCAGCGCCACGTGCCCGTCGAGCACCTCGTTGACCGTCACCGTATGCGCACCCATGACCGGCCTCCTGACACGGCTACGGTCGCCAGGATGCGCCGGCCGGCACCGGGGCCGCCAGCCCAGCCGCGCTGCTCGGCGGTCCGAGGCGAAGCCTCACTGCTACTACAGCCGCACTTGTACTACAGCCGCACTTGGTACTCCAGCCGCACTTGGCGGCGGTGATGTGTTCCAGGACGACGGTGGGACTTTCGTGGGGAAGCGCCTCGATATTGTCCGCCTCAACGAGGACCTGGGTGGGATCAAGTCCGGTCTGGCGTGCCGTGACCGTGGCGGCGACGTGCAGCCAGTGAGCGGCTGCGACCGCGGCGGCGGTGGGCTCCACCTCGGTGAACAAACGACTGTCCCCGAAGGGATTGTCAGCCAGGAGCACGTCGGCGGCAGCGACCTGGAGGGGGGAGGCGTCGGCGCGGGTCAGGGCGATGGCCTGGCGGGCCCGTCCGGAGAGGTCACCGCGTTCAGCCTGCTCGACGGCGTCGAGCTCCGCGGAGACATCAGCGAGGATCTGTTCGGTGAGGTTCTGGTTCCCGATCGCGTGGAGGGCGCGCCCGACGCGGTGTGCAGCTTCTTCGACGATCACATAGGACTGCAGCAGGGTGCCGTTGTGAGGTAGGTGAGGGCGCCGGATCACGGCGAGCACACTGGCGAATGCTGTGCGGTCGCTGGCGCGACGCCAGCCTTCGCTGCCGACACGCAGACTCGGTGTGGCACTGGCCGGATGGGTGTAGGTACGCCACGCCGCCGCAGCCAGGAAGGTCAACTGTTCGGCCAACCGGAAGGCGTCGCGCTCGACAACGGCCGTGGGGAGCGTGGCGACGGTTGCGGCCAGATCCCCGGTTCCAGTAGCCCAGGAGACGAGGAGGGCACGCTGGCCAGGGTCGTAGGCATACCGGCTCATCGCAGACCTCCCCTCCCGCCGTCGCCAGGCTGCCGCACATCGGGTGCGCCAGGGAAGCCACAACAGCCCCGGGATACGGACATGCCGTCGATCATCGGTTTTTACAGTCCGTAACCGCGACCGAAAGAGCGACATGTAGTTGCCGTCGCAACGTCACCACCATGTCACCACCAGAACATCTCATAGCTCTTAATGGCGATCTACGTGGCCTGTTCGCGCAGGTCACGGGGG
>NZ_CAKKTL010000313.1:0-5106 GCF_920664355.1 Protofrankia sp. CiP1_Cm_nod2 | reverse complement strand
CGGCAGCGGACTCGGCAGCGGACTCGGCGGCGGGCTCGGCGGCGGGCTCTGCCGCAGGCCCGGCGGCGGGACTGGCAGCGGGCCCTGCCGCGGGCCCGCCGGCGGTGGAGGTGGCCACGGGGCTGGCAGCGGACTCGGCAGCGGACTCGGCAGCGGGCTCTGCCGTGGGCCCGGCGGCGGGGCTGGCAGTGGGGCTGGGATCGTCGGTGGGTGCGTCGGCGGACGCCGGGAGGTCGGCGGGAGCGCGCAGGAACACCAGGGCGAGCGCCGCGGCGGCGAACACGACCAGCGACGTCCAGTCGTTGAGCCGCACCCCGAGGAAGGTGTGCGCCTCGTCGATGCGCAGCGCCTCGATCCAGGCCCGCCCGGCGGTGTAGAGCAGCACGTAGAGCGCGAACAGCTTGCCCCGGCCGAGCCGGTGGTGGCGGTCCACCCACAGCAGGACGCCGGCCACCCCGACGTTCCACAGCGCCTCGTACAGGAAGGTGGGATGGTAGAGCGGCTCGCCGGGGACACGCTGGTGCCGGGGGTCTATCCGCAGCGCCCAGGGCAGGCCGGTCGGGCGCCCGTAGAGCTCCTGGTTGAACCAGTTGCCGACCCGCCCGACAGCCTGCGCCAGGACCAGGCCCGGGGCCGCCGCGTCGGCGAACAGGCCGAAGGCGACCCCGCGGCGCCGGCAGGCGAGCCACCCGCCCAGCGCCCCGCCGACGACCGCGCCCCAGATCCCCAGCCCGCCATGCCAGACCCGCAGGATGTCGACCGGGTCCCCGCCGGCGCCGAAATAGGCGTCCGGGCTGGTGACGACATGGTAGATCCGCGCTCCGACGACACCGAACGGGACAGCCCACCCCGCCACGTCGGTAGCGAGATAGGAGGGCTGGCCACGCGCGCGCAGCCGCCGACCGGTGATCACGGTCGCGATCACGATACCGATGATGATCATCAGGGTGTAGCCCCTCAGTGGAACGGGGCCTACATACAGGATGCCCGTCGAGGGGCTGGGAATCGCGGCTAGGACCACACGGGCCAAGCTATACCGCCCGTAACCTGGCCCTCGCCGCGCCCCACATCGCCGCATGCCACAAGCGTTGCCGTAAGTAACCGGCAGATTGTCACCGAAGATTATCAATTACGCCAGCAATATTACTGGACGTCACCAGCTATCAGCGGACGCCACGAAACACTACAAAAAGTTGCAAATCACTATCAAACGATCCTGTAGTCACGGCACCACTACGGGCAGCGGGAGCGACTCGGACGGCAGGGACGGCAGGGACGGCAGGGACGGCAGGGACGGCAGGGATCATCCCCGTGGCACGGACGGCCCGGAGCGGCGCACCCCGGCGGCGAGCCCGGCCACGACCCCCCGCAGCGCCACCGCCGCCTCCTCCGGATCCGCCCCCGCGCGCTCGGCGTCCAGCAGCGCCCTGACCAGAGCCGATCCGACGATCACCCCGTCGGCGAAGCCGGCGACCTCGGCCGTCTGCTCGGGCGTGCTCACACCGAGCCCGACGGCGACCGGCGTGTCGGTCACGGCCCGGACCCGGCGGGCCAGCTCGGCCGCCTGCGCGCCCACCCGCTCCCTGGCCCCGGTCACGCCCATCAGCGACGCCGCGTAGATGAAGCCCCTGCTGACCGCGGCGACCCGCGCCAGCCGGGCGTCGGTCGAGCTCGGCGCGACCAGGAAGACGGGGTCGAGCCCGGTGTCGGCGGTGGCCGCGAGCCACGGGCCGGCCTCCTCGGGCGGCAGGTCCGGTGTGATCGCGCCGGCTCCGCCCGCGGCCGCGAGATCACGCGCGAACGCGGCGGCCCCGTAGCGTTCGACCGGGTTCCAGTAGGTCATCACCAGCGCCGGCACGCCGGTGGCGGCCACCGCCTCCACCGTGCGCAGGACGTCGGCGGTGGTGACCCCGCGGCGCAGGGCCGCGTCGGACGCGGCCTGGATCACCGGGCCGTCCATGGTCGGGTCCGAGTAGGGCAGGCCGACCTCGACGACGTCCACCCCGGCCTCGACGAGGGCCCGCATCGCCGTGACCGCGCCGGCCACCGAGGGGAAGCCCGCCGGCAGGTAGCCGACCAGCACCGCCCGCCCGTCGGCGCGCGCCCGGGCAAAGGCCTGGCTCAGCCGGCTCTGCCCGCCGGGCTCGTTCCGCTCGCCGGGCTCGTTTCGCTCGTCGGGCTCACCGGCGAGGCTCCGTTCATCCGAAAGACTTCGCACCCTGGTCCGTTCCGTGATCCGTTCCGCCGTCGGCGGCGGCCAGGCCGTTGCCTGGCACCCGCCGCGCGGAGCTGGTTCGGCGTGGTTCCCGCCGCTGGCGCTGCTCGTTCCTGGCGGTGGTGTTCGTTCCTGACGGTGGTGTTTTTCGTCGCTGCCGGCGTTCCCGCCGGGGAGGGCCGTCAGAGGAGGTCGAACCACTTCGCCGCGGTGTCGACGTCCTTGTCACCGCGCCCCGAGCAGTTCACGACGACGACGGCGTCCGGGCCGAGATCCCGGGCGACGCCGAACGCGGCGGCGAACGCGTGCGCGCTCTCGATCGCGACCAGGATGCCCTCCAGCCGGGCCACCAGGCGCAGCGCGTCCATGGCGGCCCGGTCGTCGACCACCCCGTAGGTCGCCCGGCCCGTCTCGTGCAGCCAGGCGTGCTCGGGACCGATGCCCGGGTAGTCCAGCCCGGCCGAGATCGAGTGCGACACCTGCGTCTGCCCGTCGGCGTCCTGGAGCAGGAACGTGCGCATGCCGTGCAAGACGCCGGGGGCGCCGCCGGCGATCGCGGCCGCGTGCCGGCCGGTGGCCAGCCCGTCGCCGCCGGCCTCGGCGCCGATCAGCCGGACGGAGGGGTCGCCGATGAACGGGTGGAAGATCCCCATCGCGTTCGAGCCGCCGCCGACGCAGGCCACCACCGCGTCGGGCAGCCCGCCGACACGCTCGAGGACCTGTGCCCGCGTCTCCACCCCGATGATCCGCTGGAAGTCACGGACCAGCATCGGGAAGGGGTGCGGCCCCATCACCGAGCCGATGCAGTAGTGGGTCGTGTCCACCGTGGCCACCCAGTCCCGCATGGCCTCGTTGATCGCGTCCTTGAGGGTGCGGCTGCCCGAGGCGACGGCCACCACCTCGGCGCCGAGCAGCCGCATCCGGGCGACGTTGAGCGCCTGCCGGGAGGTGTCCTCCTCGCCCATGTAGACCACGCACTCCAGGCCGAGCAGCGCGCAGGCGGTGGCCGTGGCCACCCCGTGCTGGCCGGCGCCGGTCTCGGCGATCACCCGGGTCTTGCCCATCCGGCGGGTGAGCAGGCACTGGCCGAGCACGTTGTTGATCTTATGGGAGCCGGTGTGGGCCAGGTCCTCCCGCTTGAGCAGGATGCGGGCGCCGCCGACGTGCGCGGTCAGCCGGGCCGCGTCCGTGAGCGCGGTGGGCCGGCCGGCGTACGTCGCGAGCAGCCCGCCCAGCTCGGCGGCGAAACCGGGATCGGCCCGCGCGGCCGCGTAGGCGTCGGTCAGCTGGTCCAGCGCGGCGAACAGCGCCTCGGGGACGAAACGACCACCGAAGCGCCCGAAGTGCCCGGCGCTGTCGGGCAGCGGGCCCACCGGTACGGCATCCGCGTCGGTGGGCCCGGCGGTTGGAGTCACGGCGGAGGTCACTGCGTGAACCTATCGCCCTGGGGATGTTCCGTGCGCGACAGGCCGGCGGCGCATCAGCGGCAGGTCAGCCACGGGCCGGCGGCGAGCCGGCGGCACATCGGCGGCGAGCCAGCAGCACGTCAGCG
This sequence comes from Protofrankia sp. CiP1_Cm_nod2, assembly GCF_920664355.1. Lineage (NCBI taxonomy): Bacteria > Bacillati > Actinomycetota > Actinomycetes > Frankiales > Frankiaceae > Protofrankia > Protofrankia sp. CiP1_Cm_nod2. The sequence continues at coordinate 1,339 of NZ_CAKKTL010000313.1, read as the reverse complement.
GCACGTCAGCGGCGGCCCGGCGACACGTCAGCGGTGGGCCGGCGGCGAGTCAGCGGCCGACCTTGGTGGCTGGATGCGCGCCGGCGGTGACCAGGTCCGCGACCGTCTGGCGGGGATTCGTGCCGGTCACCGCGGCCTCCCCCACCAGGACCGCCTCGGCGCCGGCCGCGGCGTAGGCGAGCAGGTCGTGCGGCCCGCGCACGCCGGACTCGGCGACCTTGACCACCCCCGGCGGCAGCAGCGGCGCCAGCCGGGCGAAGGTGGCACGGTCGACGTCCAGCGTCCGCAGGTTACGCGCGTTGACGCCGATCAGTTTCGCTCCCGCGTCGACCGCCCGCGCGACCTCCTGCTCGTCGTGCACCTCGACCAGGGCGGTCATGCCCAGCGACTCGACCCGCTCGAGCAGGCCGACCAGCCGGGGCTGCTCCAACGCCGCCACGATCAGCAGGACGATGTCGGCACCGTGCGCCCGCGCCTCGAAGACCTGGTACGGGGAGATCACGAAATCCTTGCGCAGGATGGGCACGTCCACCGCGACGCGCACGGCGTCCAGGTCGGCCAGGGACCCGCCGAACCGGCGCCGCTCGGTCAGGACGCTGATCGCCGCCGCGCCCGCCGCCTCGAACTGGGCCGCCAGCGCCGCCGGGTCGGCGATCGTGGCGAGCTCGCCCCTGGACGGGGAACGGCGCTTGACCTCGGCGATCACCGCGACGGCCCGGCTACGCAGCGCCGCCAGCGCGTCCCTGGGATCGGGAACGCGCTCGACGCGTCGCTTCAGCGCCGCCAGGGGGGTCGCGGCCTCCCGTTCGGCGAGGTCCACGCGCACCCCGTCAAGGATGTCGTCGAGAACGCTCATCGGTCTGTGCCCGTGGCTGTCGCGGCCATGGCGCCGATGTTAGGCCAGGCGTGTGCCGCAGGCATCCGCCCCCCGCCGAAGGGCTCGAATGCTCACACCCGCCGGTTGCTCACCGGTTGACACAGGACCGAGGACAGTGAAACGAGAAGGCTGAAAAACCTTTGCACACCGGATGCGCGGACACCATGCCCACGTATCGTGATTGTCCGTCTGTTGATCATCCGGAGGGACTGTTGCCGACCGTAAGGCAGCCGACACCTGGCAGTCCGCCCGCCAGCGACCGGTTGCCGGCCCGCCCCGAGATCGGCTGAGGCCAGGATCAGGTCGGGTCGTCGCCTCGGTCGATGGCCTCCCAGGCGTCGACCGGCCGGGCCGCCGGGGCCCGGTAGCGGGCGGACAGCGCCGACCAGGTGTGCCCGCGCAGCGCGACGAGCAGCCCGCCGCCGGCGAGGAGCACGCCGCCGGCGGCGGCCAGCCACGGCG
>NZ_CAKKTL010000312.1:0-5143 GCF_920664355.1 Protofrankia sp. CiP1_Cm_nod2 | reverse complement strand
AGCCTGCTCGAACAGGCGGCCGATACCCGGTTCGTGCGCAAGGCCGCCGCGGTGACAACCTCCGAAGGCGCCCCCACGCTGTTCCAGCTGCTGCGCCGGGAGGCATTCAAACGGGACTGACATCCGGTGTGAACGATGCCCCGCCCAGGGCATCGTTCACACCTTCTGGAATCGGGAGCGACCGGGCTTATCCGAACGGCGTCACCGCACCGGAGGGGCCTGTGCCGCTCACTGATGAGAGCTTGCGCTCCAGTAATGGGTCGTGTAAGGGATGCCGTAAACGTTCCAGTCTTTCTGCGCATCAGAGGTGTAGACGGCGTCGCTCTCCGGAGAAATGCGCAGGCTATTGCTCCAGAAATATCCATCGGCGTAGAGATAAGGCGGAAGATCGTTATCCCAGTACTGGCCTTGCCCGCCGTTGCAGGAACTCAGCCAGACAGCGTTCCGGTCCGACTTGGCATCGGTTGTCAGACAGAGGCCCCTGGTCCGGCTGCTCAACTGGTGCTGGCCGTATGCATTGGCAGAACCAATCCAGTCCCAGTCCTGTGACTGCCAGCCATGGCAGGTGGCTGTGAAAACACCACTGCCTGTCGCCGAGGCCGTCAGGCAATCGCCATTGTACTGGCTTTGGTAGGTCCAGTAGGTAGTGGCCGCCGAGGCCTGGCCAGCCGTCATGGCAACGCCACAGACAGCCAGAGCCGCGGTAGCCAGCAGACCGGCAGCGGTTCGACGCAGACGTCTGATGCCGAGCTTTTTGCGCATACTTTTCCTTCCTCATGGTCAGCATTCCCGGAAAAGCGCGTGCGGCGACAGCCAGGGCCGATATACAAGATCAGTTTCTCGGGGTGGCCGGTCGCCGGACGTTGCGCGCGCTCTCTCCTGTATCCGCCGGGGCCCCATCTGGCACTGCCGGAAAACCGCACGTTGTTGATGCCGGTTCTCGGTGCGGTTACCACCGGGACCTCGGTAGCGAGGACACGGCACATCGTGGCACCCACGATGCGGTCGTGTATTGAATAAACGCGCACCCCCGCAGCCCGGCTCGGCCAGCCTGTCGGTCTCGCGCCGCGGGCTCAGGCGGGAAGCCCGGTGCTCAACATGACGCTGGTGACCTCTCCGGGCATCCGGTCCCAACGCTCCCAGGGCCCCGGTCCGACGGGAGCGGCGTTGCGGTCGGTGAGGAAGCGGCGCGGGGTGGAGCCGGTCATGGCCTTGAACTCGCGGGCGAAGTGCGCCTGGTCACTGAACCCGCAGGTCGCAGCGATCTGCACCGGCGCCGTACCGGTGGCCAGCAGCCGCAGTGCGCGCCGTAGCCGCAGCACCCGTGCCGCCGCCTTGGGTGACAGGCCGATCTGCTCCCGGAAGCGGTTTTCCAGCTGACGTCGTCCCCAGCCGGTCCCCGCGGCCAGTCGGGCGATGGGGATCGTCCCGCCCGTACGGATCAGCTGCTGCCAGGCCCACACCACCCGCGGCGAGTGGACGGGCCCGCGGTCGATCCACTGCGCGAGCACCGTGTCCAGCAACGCGAACCGCTGCTCCCAGTCCGGCAGGGCCGCCAGTGCCCCGGTCAGGTCACGGACACCGCCACCAAGAAGATCACCCGGATCCACGACACGCTCGGCCACCTCGTGCATGGCCACACCGAACAGGGTGAACGCCACCCACGGCATGAGGACCACTTCCACCGCGTACAGGCTTCTGCTGTTCTCAACTATTTTGGCCCGCGTCTGGAGCCCGGCGAGAAAAGACGCGTAACTGTCCACCGCCACCCCTTCGCCAACGCCGCTCACGCGCAGTTCCTCGGCAAATCCCAGAACGAGGGTCACCGCACTGACAGGAATCTCTAATTTCCGCCGCGGGCGCAGCAGGTGCATCCGGTGCCCCCGGTAGAGATGCACTCCCGGGCGCAGCCGGGGATGCGGCCGGGCGAACGCGATCTCCGCATCCCCTGCAGGGCTGATAAAGTGCAGCATCCCCGTTCCTTCCGATCGGGACATGACATGGCATGGGTATCGCGAATCTCACCGGTGTGCGGGAAGCGCGGGTCACCGGTTCCGGGTGCGGAAGGTACGCCGATAGACGGCCGGCGAGACGCCGACGGAGGCGCGGAAATGCTGCCGGAGGGAGACGCCGGTGCCGAACCCAGCCTGTCGGGCGACGATGTCGATCGGCAGGTCGCTGCTTTCGAGAAGGTGCCGGGCGCGTTCCAGCCGCTGCCCGGTCAGCCACTGGCCGGGGGTCAGGCCGACTTCGTCGCGGAACCGCCGGGTGAAGGTGCGTACGCTCATGCCCGCGTGGGCGGCGAGCTCAGCCAGGGACAGCGGTTCCGGCAGCCGCTCGAGCGCCCAGGCGCGGGCGGGAGCGGTACTGGCGGTCGATGGCGGCGGGACGGGATGTTCGATGTACTGGGCCTGTCCCCCATCACGCCATGGCGGCACAACGCAGAGACGGGCCACGCGGTTGGCGACCTCGCTGCCGTGGTCGCGACGGACGAGGTGCAGGCACAGATCGATGCCGGAGGCGGCACCCGCCGAGGTGAGCACATCGCCGTCGTCCACGAACAGCACGTCAGGATCGACCTTCACCCGGGGGAACATCCGCTGGAAGCGGTCGGCCTCAAACCAATGGGTGGTGGCCGGGCGGCCGTCGAGCAGGCCCGCGGCGGCCAGAAGGTACGAGGCTGTGCAGATCGACACGATGCGTGTACCCGCCGGGATGCCGGCAAGCGCGCCGGCTACCAGCTCGGGCAACCGCCCGGCCATGTTGATCTCGAGTGGATGGACGGGTGGGATGACGACGGTGTCCACCGCCGCGAGGACCCCGGCCGTGTGGTCGACGGCGATGCTGAACCCCGCATCGGTGCGGACCGGCCGGCCGTCGACGGTACAGACGATCACCTCGTAAAGCGGCTCGCCAGCTGACCCGATGGCGGCGGTGAAGATCCGCCCTGGAATGCCGAGTTCGAACGGGATGACTCCGTCCAGGGCGAGCACGGCGACCCGATGCATGGCCAGATCCTATCGGATGGTGTCTTGCGGGCCACTTCCGGCGGATCAGGTGCCGGGTCATCCTGACGTGGTGGTCCGGCTCCCCGCGTAGGGGAGGCGGAGACGGGGGCGTGCCGACGTGCCCGTTGGTTGTCCTGGTTCTCCTGGAAGGAACGCCGCGTGAAATCGATCGTGTACGAACGGATCGGGGGCTCCGATGTGCTGCGGCTGGTAGAGCGGGTGGAGCCCGAGCCGGGGCCGGGTCAGGTCCGGGTCCGCGTCGCCGTGTCGGGGGTGAACCCGACGGACTGGAAGGTGCGCCGGGGAGCGCTGGGCTCGTCGCTCCCGCCGGCCGGTCAGGTTCCCAACCAGGATGGCGCCGGCACCGTCGACGCGGTCGGTGAGGGAGTGGATCCCACGCGGATAGGACAACGCGTGTGGATCTGGGAGGCCACCTGGCAGCGAGCTGACGGCACCGCGCAGGAGGCGGTGGTACTACCCGCACGCCAGGCGGTGCCGCTGCCCCCGGCTGCCTCGTTCGACCTCGGGGCGAGCCTCGGCATCCCAGCCCTGACCGCGCACCGCGCCCTCACCGTCCACCCGGACGGCCCGTCCGTCCTCGGACCATCGGCGCTGGCCGGCCGGACCGTGCTCGTCGCCGGCGGCGCGGGAGCGGTCGGGCACGCCGCGATCGAGCTGGCGCGCTGGGCCGGGGCGAACGTCGTCTCCACCGTCAGCTCTCCGCGGAAGGCAGCGTTGGCCTCCGCGGCCGGCGCGCACCATGTCATCAACTACCGCACGCCGGACGCGGCCGAAGCGATACGCAAGACCGCCCCCGACGGCGTCGACATAGTGGTCGAGGTGGACCCCGTCGTGAACGCCGCGCTCAACCAGCAGGTCATAGCCCCGAACGGGGTCATCGCCATCTACGCCGACACCAGCGGCTCCCAGCTGACCGTTCCCCTCCAGCCGCACATGTTCGCCAACACCCGCCTGCAGTTCGTGCTCGTCTACACGATGCCCGACACGGCGAAACACCAAGCCATCGAGGACGTGAACGCCGCCGTGGCCGCCGGCGCCCTGCGGACCGGCGAAGACGCCGGGCTGCCGCTGCACCGCTTCCCGCTGACCGGGACAGCCGCCGCGCACGACGCGGTCGAGGGCGGCGCGGTCGGGAAGGTCCTCATCGACATCCACCATGACGAACAACCGAAGCCACCGGCCTCGCGGTAATCACCGAACAGGGCCTGCGTCACCGCGACACGGACAATCCGGCCCTGTCCACGTCGCGGCGCCCTTCAGGAACCGTGCACCCGTAGAACGAGGAACAGCCCTGATGACCAGCCAGACAACAACAGAGCACCCCGACCGGCAAGGAGAGCACCCGGACGGGAAAGGGATGCCGGCGTTGCCCGCAAGCGCCCACCGGCTGTTCGCATCGGACCGGGAGGCAACCGTCGTGACGATCGACCCTGACGGTACGCCGCAGGCCTCGCTGGTGTGGATGGCCCTCGACAGAGGCAGCCTCGTCTTCGGCGTGGAGGAGCATCGCCGGAAAGTACGCAACCTGCGCCGGGACCCGCGAGCGACGGTCATCATCCACGACAACGAGCGAACCGCCGACGGAACCGCGGACGGCCTCACCCAATACCTCACCGTACGGGGCCGAGCAACCCTCCTCGGCCCAGGGATCCCACACGAATTCACCGCACTCATGGACACCCTGGCCCAGCGCTACCTCGGCACCGATGTCTACCCCTTCAGGAACCGCGGCTCCGAAACCGGAATGATCATTCGGATCGCGGTCGAGCGGGTCGGCGGCGTCGGCCCGTGGGCGGACTGACACAGCACCGTTGCACTCGCCCATTACCAGCGATCCTGACCCCGGACCCTCCCGTCAGCAGGAACCCATACGACCGGATCACAGAGACCTCAGACACCCCGGAACGGCTCCGGAGGAGCTGACACCCTCATCTTCGTCAAGCTGCTGGGGTGGCTGATCCGGTCGTCTGCCCTCCTCGTCGTTCCAGCCTCGTCCTCATGGCCGTCAGTCCCGAACGTTGTCCCGATCAAGAGGCAGATGTACGACCGCGCCGGATTTCCCCTGCTCCGGCGGCGGATCCTGCTCTCATGACACCGTCTGTCACCACTGGAAT
>NZ_CAKKTL010000311.1:0-5142 GCF_920664355.1 Protofrankia sp. CiP1_Cm_nod2 | reverse complement strand
TTGCCTTTTGTCTCGTGGGCTCGGAGATGTGTATAAGAGAGCGGGTGTACGGCGTCGGCGGCGCGTCGTGGCCGCCGGCCTCCAGACGGGCGATCTCCTCGGCGAGCCGGTCGCGTTCGCCGCCTGCCGCCGCCCGCTCGGCGTCGACCTGGGCCTGCCGGCGGCCGAGCGCGGCGGTGGCCTGCCGGGCCGCGGTGTCCACGGCCGTTGTCACCGGGTTCGGGCCGTCGAGGGTCTCCGCCCATGCTTCCGCGGCGGCCAGCACCTCGTCGGCGTCGGCGACCCGCAGCAGGGCCGTGCCGGCCAGGTAACGCGCGTACGCCTCGAGGAGCTCGGCGCCGCGCCGGGCGGTCAGCTCGTCGGCCTCGGCGATCCGGTTGATCGCGGCCTGCCGCTCGGCGCTGATCCGGTCCAGCTCCTCGCGGGCTGTCCGCGCGGCGGTCTCGGCCGTCCACGCCTGCGTTAGCAGCCCGTCCAGGCGGGTGACGGCGTTGCGCTGCCGGTCGACGAGCGCGGTGCCCGCCCTGGCGGCGGCCGGGTAGGGCGGCTGGTCACCGTCCAGCTCGGCCAGCACCGTGGCATGCCGGTCGGTGATGCGGGCCGCCTCGGCCGCCCGCGCCGCCGTGGACAGCGCGGCGCCGAAGGTCTCCTCGTCCGCGGCGGCGGTCCGCCGGGCGGCGGTGGAACGGGCCTGCCGGCGCCTGACCGCCTCGTCGGCGGACGCGCTGTCGCTCCGGCGGCCGGCGGCGAACCGGGCCAGCCGCTCGGCCTCGGCGCCGGCGGTGCGCAGCGCCTCGGCGTCGCGCATCTCCGGGCTGTCCTGCAACGCCGTCCGCCGCACCTCCAGCGCGGCCCTGGCCGCGGCCAGCTCCTCGAGGCGGTGCTGCGCGGCGGCCAGCGCCTCGCTCGCCGTCTGGTGCGCGCTGTCGGCCTCACCGAGCTCCCGGCCGAACTGTTCGTAGCGGCTGTGCGCCTGTCGCGGCGGTGCCACGGCGCGTTTCGCGGCGACGGCCGCGTAGCGGCGGTAATGGGTCAGGAACGCGTCCGCGGCGGTTCTCGCCTCGTCCAGGCCGCGCAGCGCCTCGCGTTCCTCGTCCAGGCCGCGGAACGCCTCGGCCACGGTCGCCACCAGCGCCGGATCCAGCGGCGGCAACGCCTCGGTCAGCGCCCGGGAGAGCAGCTTCTCGTCGGGCTTCTTCGACAGCTGCGGCTGGCGGAGCTGGATGAGCAGGTTGACCAGCGCCTCGTAACGCTGCGTGCCGAGACCGAACAGTGTCTCGTCCACGGCCCGGCGGTAGTCCGACGCCGTGTCGTACACCGCGCCGTACCCGTCGACGGCCTCCCTGAGCTTGTCCCGGGTCAGCGCCACCCTGGTCGGGCCGACCAGGGACAGCTGCGGGCCGATCCGCTGCCGGGTGACGAAGAACCAGTGCCGGGCGATGCCGCGCCCGGCCACCGCCTTGAGGCCGACACCGATCGTGCGGTACTCGGCGGCGCCGTCCGCGCACAGCCGGCCGAACTCCAGCCAGGTGTACCCCAGCCGTTCGGGATGCGGATGCCGGCCGCCGAGCAGCAGGTTCCACTCCATCCGCTTGTTGCGGTCGCCGTCCGGCTCGACCCGGTGCGCGGCCAGCTCGCCGTCGAGCAGGAACGGCAGGGTCAGCGCGAGCACCTTCGACTTGCCGGTGCCGTTGTTGCCGCGCAGCAGCAGCCGGCCGTCATGGAAGTGGAACTCCTCGACGTCGTAGTAGAAAAGGTCCACCAGGCCGGTGCGCAGCGGCTGCCAGCGCTGCCGGCGCGGCGTGGGTGCCTCGGCGCTCACCCGCGAGCCGCCTTCCTGTCAGTGGTGGTGTCCCTGGTCTGCTCGGCTCTGCCCCGGGCCCGGCCGGCCCCGCTCCCCTGCCGGCCGGTCCCGCTCCCCTGGCCTGCTCTGCTCCCCTGGCCGGTCCTGTTCCCCTGGCCGGCTCTGCCCCGGCCGGTGCGGGCCGCCGGGCCGGTGCGGATCGTCGGCGCCTCGACCGCGTACCGCGCGATCGCGGGCCGGGCGAGCACCATCGGCTGGTCACCGGGGACGTCGACGACCAGCCGCAGCGCGCGCAGCTTGTCCAGGGCCGCGGCGAGCAGTTCGGCGTCGGCGCCCGGCTCGGTGACACCGCGCCGCCAGTAGGCGGCGTGTTCGACCGCCATCTTCCGGACGTGGGCGCGCAGCCGGGCGGTCGGCACCGGTTCGCCACGGCCGGCCGCGGCGGCCAGATACTCGGCGACGAGCAGGGTGACATGGCCGTCGGTGCGCTGTTCGGGCATCCGCACGTCAGTCACCTCGTCGTCGGGGTCGACCATGGCGATGCCCTCGGCGCGCATCTCGGCGACCAGGCCGGTGGCCTCCTCGATCCGCCGGGTGATCGCGTGCCGCTGGCTGGTCAGGTAGGCGCGCTCGTCCTCGGCGAGCTCGTCGTAGTAGACGACCGGGTCGTCCAGCAGACGGCGGGTCAGCCGGTGGCGCAGCGCCCGGTTACGCAGCTCGTCGGTGTCGGCGACCGGCTCGTGGGTCAGCTCGGCCAGCCGCTGGCCGAAGTCCGCGGCCTCGATGGTGGACGGGCCGCGGACGCCGGTCAGCATCGACGCCAGGATCCGGCGGCGCACGTCGTACAGCACGTCACCGGTGTCGGTGAGGTAGGCGTCCTCGTCGCCGGCGACCCGTTCGAGCACGCCGAGGGTGAGCAGCAGCCGGACCACCCCGACCAGGTCGGAACGCTCGTCCCGGCGGCTGAGGGTGAACGTGACACCGGCGGCGGCCAGCTCCGGGTCACTGGCCGCGACGATGATCCCCTCGGCCAGCCGGCCGAGGGTGACCTGCGCGTCGGCCGTCTCCAGCACCACCAGCGCGAGGCAGAGCAGCACGTAACGGCGGCGCCCGAACGGTGCCCGGCCCCGGCCCTCCCGCGCCGGATGCGTGCCGTCCGGATCAGCCGGCACCGTCTTGAACAGCCGCGCCGACTCGACGTCGACGACCAGCCGCCAGCCGGTCTCCACGGCGAGCCATTCGCGCAGCTGCGCGGCGTTGCGGCGGACCAGCCGCAGCGCGTCGTCGTCCGCGCCGGCGCTCAGCAGGGGCTTGGCCAGCAGGATGCGCAGGGCCTTGCGCCGCTGCGCCCGCTTCTCCTCGGTGGACGCGTCCCCGGTCATAGCGCTTCCGGTCATACCGCTTCCCGTCATACCGCTTCCCGTGCCCCGCCGGGCCGCGCCGCGGTCAGATCGACGATCTCGACAAGGTGCTCCGGGCCGTGCAGCACCCCGTCACAGGTCTCGATCGCCACGGTGCCCCCGTCGGGGACGAGCGACAGCCGGATCTCCATGCTGCCGTCGCTGGTGGTGGTCTTCACCTCGGTCTCGCCCGGCAGCCGGGCCGCGAGCGCGTCCCCGAGGACGCCGAGGAACAGCCGGAACGCCTGCCGGTCGAGCACATCGAGGCCGGAGAGCAGGACCGGCCCGGCGGTGGCCAGCCGTTGCCGGGCTGCCGCGGCCTCCTCGGCCTCCCGGGCGGCCTGCTCCTGGAGGAACCGGCGCTGCCCGGCGCGGTCCGCGACCCGGTTGGGCTGCCCGCGCCGCTCGTAGGAGCCGGTCCGGCGCAGCTGCGGGCTGATCCGTACCGGTGGTGCCTGCCGCCACGGCGTGGCCGGCGTCGGCTCGTCATCCTCCCAGGCCGTCAGGGTCTCCTGGGTGACCGTCAGGTGCCGGGCCGAGGTGAGGCCGAACGCCGCCCGCCACAGCCGGTGGGCCGCCGCGTCGTCCGGTGCCTCGGCGAACCAGCGGCTGAGTGCGCGGAAGTCCGCCGACCGGTCCGAACGCCCCGAGCGGCGCTCGTTGAGCGCCGCCACGGTGTCGATGAGCTGGGTGATCGCCGTGACGGCCGCGCCGCGCAGCAGCCGGGCCTGGGACGGATGGCGCGAGTCGGCGGAGAGGAACCAGTCCCGCAGGCCACGCCACCGGTTGCGCCAGTCGGCCAGGGATGCCGCGGCCGCGGCATCGTAGGCGGCGGACGCGTCCGCGTCGATGACGGGACGTCCCCCGGCACCCCTGACAGCGCTCTCGGCGCTCTCAGAATTGTTACTGTCAGTCACAGTACTGCCAGTCACGTTGCCGGTGGCACCGCTGCCGGTGCCGTCGGTGCCGTCGGGGATGTCCGGGACGACGTCGGCGGCCTCCCGGCGGGCGGCGAGCACCAACAGGCGGTCCACGCCGGCTGCCTCGATCCGGCCGAGCAGGGTGGCGATCTCCGCTCCCCGGTTGGCCAGGTCGGCGATGAACCGGTTGATGTAGTCGATGAGCCGCTGCTTGTAGGCGACGAAGGCGTCCACGTTCCCGTCGGCGAAATCAATGACCCGACGCAACGAGGCCATGAATGCCTGTGCGTTGTCGGCGAGCCCGGTGAAACGTTCGGCCAGCGCCAGCAACAGCAGGTGCACCTTTGCCGGATCGAGACGTCCCGGGCCCGCCGCGGCCATCTCCGCCAGTGCGTGCAGCTGGGTGGCGATGTCCTCCAGCGCCACCGACTGCAGCGCGCCCTTGCGGCCGACCGCCTCCTCGTAGACGGTGATCGCGTCCTCGGCGGCCTGCCCGGCCACGGTCAGCTGGTAGAGGTAGCGGGCCCGGTGGAAGTCCTCCACCGTGACCACCCGGGAGGTGTCGGGATCGGCCCGCAGGTTCCCCCACTCGACCAGCTTCTCCAACGCCGCGACCACCGGCTCGGTATCCCCCGGCCGCCCCAGGTCCACGCTGACGTCCTCGGGCCGCATGTGCACGATGAACCGGTCCCGCGCCCGCGCGAACGTCGTCAGCACGTCCCGGTAAAAGGGGGCATTCGGTGCGCTCAGGTGCGCGAACGGCTGTCTGGACGCGCCGTTTGCCGCCCTCTCACCGGTCCCCGCGTCAGCCATCACACCGACCAGTATTACGAACCATCCGCCGCCCACGAAACGCGGGTACCCGGTCACAAACAGTGTTGCACTGGATGCCACCCCGGCATGATCCTCGCGACGGTCTTCTGGCCATCTCCCTCCGCCGCGGGCCGCGGCTGTCAGGCGCGTAGCAGGGTGATGGTGCGGCCGGCAGGGCTGGGGATGGTGGTGATGGTGGTTCTGT
>NZ_CAKKTL010000310.1:0-5168 GCF_920664355.1 Protofrankia sp. CiP1_Cm_nod2 | reverse complement strand
CCCCGGGGTCGGCCGGCTGCGGGCGCTGGGCTGGCCGCCGGCCGCCCGTGTCGGGCTGGCGGCCCTGCTCGCCGCCGACCTGCCCGCCGGCCCCCGGGCCATCCCCCCGGCCGGCAGCACCCCGATCGATCAGCATCACGCCCTGACCGTCGCCCTGCGCAGCCCGCCCGGCCCGGCAGCGGCACCTCTCACGTCCCGTCAGCTCGACCGGCTCACCGCCGCCGCCGGCATCACCCCCCAGCTCGCCAGCCTGCTCGGCCTTGTCGGCCCCGACGCCGTCGCCACCGACCCCACCCTCCCGCTCCGCCTGCGCGGCCGCGCCCCGGCCATGCCGCCGCTGCCCACCTACCAGCACACCCTGCTGCTCACCGTCACCGCCCTCACCACCGCCGGAACGGGGCAGGCCATCACCAGCACGCACACTCCCGGCAGCACCGGCATCACCCATCACGGCACCCCTCGCGCACTGCTACCCACCCACCACGCTCTCCCCGACGACCTGTTCACCCTCCGCCTCGCCCGCGGCGACCTGCTCTACCGCCACCACACCACCACCCCCACACTCCCACCCCACCCTGTGACGATCATCCTCGACACCAGCCCACCCACCTACGGCCCCGTCGAAACCCTCCTGCGCCTGACCGCGCACCTGCTGACCACCACCCTCTGGCACGCCGGCACCCACCCCACCCTGATCACTTTCGACCAGCCCGCCCTGGCGCTCCCGCTGACCGGCCCGGCCGACCTCGCCGCCATCTGGACCAGCCGCACCCTGGATCCCCCCGACCTGGCCACCGCCCTGCGCACCGCGGAACACACCCCGCAGCCCACCACCGTCCTGCTCACCCACCACCACCTCCCCGACGACCACCCCCTCCCGCTCGGCCCCCACCTGCGCCTGTTGACCACCCACACCCCCGGCGACGAGCCCCCCACCCGCCCCCACCGGACCAACAACCGAACCAGCCACACCCACCAAACCGGCCACAACCAGACCAGCGGCCCCACCCGAACCCACAGCCACAGCCACAGCCCCGACAACCGCTACCACCGTCACCTCCCACCCCATCCCGACCCGGCCGCCCTCGCCGCCGCCATCCACGCCCTCCTCACTCCCACAACGCAGGAAGCCGTAGGTGAAAACCGCTACCGACCCGACGTTTTCCACCTACGGCCGCGGAACCCGTAGGTGGAAAACGCTGTTGCCATGACGTTTTTCACCTACGGCTGGAGGTATCCACCGGAATGTTTCCTCCGGAAACGCATGGCAGGGCTGACCACGCCGCTTTCGACCCTCCCCGGCCACTGACGAGAACCGCCACCGACAGCTGTCCCACCGCGGTGCCCCACCCCGCGCGGCCCTGCCACCGACGACATGCCCTACGCCGTCCTCACCCCCACAACCAGGCCGGCAACCTGGATCGTCACCAGCCGTACACGTCTGGGACGCGTCGTGTCTGACGGCTCGCGCGGGCCGGTGTGGCAGGCGGCTGTCCTCGGCGAACCCGTCGGAGGCCCGCCCGCGGGAGGCCCGTCCGGGGGAGGCCCGTCCGGGGAGAACGTGTCCGCCGGAGGCGCGGCCGGGGCCGGCGGCGCGGGTGACCGGCGGATTCGCTGCCTGCTGTGCCCGCACGGGTGCGAGCTGGGGCCGGGGGAGACCGGTGTGTGTGCCGTGCGGCGCAACCACGCCGGGGTGCTGGAGACCGCCACCTACACCCTCGCCGTCCAGCATCTCGACGCGATCGAGCGCAAGCCGCTCTACCACGTCCGGCCGGGCAGCAGGGTGCTCACGATCGCCGGGCCGGGATGCTCGTTCCGCTGCAACTACTGTGTCAACCACCGGCTGTCCCAGTACGGCCAGGTCGACGGCGTCACCTGGACGGGCCGGCCCGCGCGGCCCGCCGAACTGGTCGAGCGGGCGGCGGCGGCCGGCGCGTCCCTCGGCATGTCCTACGCCGAGCCCGGGCTCGCCCCGGAGCTGACCCTCGACCTCGCGGCCCTCGCCGCCCCGGCGGGCGTGCCGATCGTGTGGAAGACGAACGGCTTCCTCACCGCGTCCGCGATCGACCTGGTCGCGGGCGCGCTGGACGCGGTGAACATCGACGTCAAGGCCGCGGACGAGGCCGCGCACCGGCGGCTGACCGGGGCGCCGCTGCGTCCCGTGCTGGACGCGGTCGAGCGGCTGCGCGCCGCCGGCGTGTGGGTGGAGGTCTCCACACCGCTGATCCCGGGGGTGTCCGCCGAGCCGGAGGCGCTGCGCGCCGTCGCCCGCCACCTCGCCGGGATCGACCCGGGCATCCCCTGGCACCTGCTGCGCTTCACCCCGGACTTCCGGATGCGCCGGCCGCCGCCGACCAGCCCGCGGGCGCTGGCGGCGGCGCGGGCGGCCGGGCGGGACGCCGGCCTGCGGTTCGTCTACGTCGAACGGGCCCTCGGCGACGCCGGCCGGCAGACCCGCTGCCCGACATGTGACACCGTGCTGGTGCGACGCGGCATCTGGGAGACGCTGGAATCCGCGGTCACGCACGGCCGCTGCCCGCACTGCGGGCAGCCGGTCCCGGGACGATGGGGGACGATCGGTGCAGGAGCCCAGACAGCCGGCGCAGAGGCCGACGGCCCCGCCGGGCCACGGGAGCGGGAGCCCCCTGACGGCTGAGGCCGTGCCGGGCCTCGAGGGGCCGGCCGCCGGGCCCGTCACGACCAGGGGTCCTCTGCGGGCCGAGGCCGGGAGCGCGGTTGAGACCGAGGCCAGGGCCGAGGCCGCGGTTGAGGCCGCGCCCGCGCAGCCCGTAGGTGTCGAGGGGCCGGCCGGCGGCCTGCGGGTGGCGTCTGCCGGTGATGAGGGGCCGTCGTTCGTCGAGTCCCTGCCGGACCTCATCGACGCGTCCGAATACGACGATCATCCGGATGGCCGGCTGGTCCGGGTGCGGATCACCGTGACCGGGTCCGGGGTGGAGATCCTCGGTGACGCGTTCCGCCCGGCCGTCCTGGAGGCGCTGCTGGCCGACCTCGGCGGTGGCGCCACGGAGCAGATGCTGTGCGGCTGAGCTCCGGCCCCGCGGACACCGACGCGGACGATGTCGATGGCGCCGGCCGCGCCGGCGATGCCGCCGGTGAGCCCGCCGCTGCCGATACCGCCGTGGGTGAGGCCGGCGGGGCCACCGTGGGTGAGGCCGGTGGGGCCGGTGTGGGTGAGGGCGGCGGGGCCGGTGTGGGTGGCGTCGACGAGGCGGCTGAGCTCGACGCCGGGGTCGAAGCGGGGCTCGACCCGCAACCGTCCGGCGCCGCGACGGGCCGTGCGGACGACGGCCCGCCTGGCCGCGACGGGAGCCGGGCCGCTGTCACCCACTCGGAGTCATGGTGGACGCACCTGCGGTGCGCCCGGTGCAGGCACACCTTCCGCCGCGGGGACCGGGTCCGCCTGCGGGCGGACGCCGCCATCGGCGACGCCACCGCGGTCGTCCACCTCGACCCGGCGCTGCGCTGCGCCGACGGGACACCGGACGCCCGGCACCCGGCGTCCGGCGGAGCCAGCGCGCGGGACACCTCGAGGGACGCGGCGAAGGGGGCGAGGGAGGGCACCGGGAACGCCGGGAAGGACACCGCGAACGGGAGCACCGCGAACGGGAGCAGCGCGAACGGCGCGTCTGGGGACGCTGAGGAGCTGGCCGCGTTCGCCGCCGGCCTGCTCGTCGCCTGGCCGCCGGCCGGTGACGTACCGGTCGTCCGGCTCGCCGCGCACGCGCCCCAGGTCGCCCGGCCCGGTCCGGGGCTGGACGCCGCGGGCTGCCTGGTCTGCGGGCACACCTTCCGGCCGGGCGAGCAGGTGGTGGTCTGCCCGTGCGGCATGTACCGCGAGGTCTGCGTGGCGGCCGTGCACCGGGACCCGGTCGCCGGCCTGACCTGCTGGGACGACTGGCGGCCCGACGGCGGGCTCACCCACTGCCCGGTAACCCTCAACCGGGTGGCGGACCGGTGACCACGGCCCACGGAACGCGGGCGGACGTGGTCCCCCAGGGTGGCGTACATCCACCGCCCCCGGTGAGCACGGCCCAGGGAGCGCGGACGGGCGGCCCACCCGCCGGCCAGCCACCCGAGGGCGGCCCACACACGGATGTCGTGTACGCGGGCGCCCCGCGTGCCGGTGAACCAGGTGCGGACGGCCCGCCCGGGGCGGATCGGTGGCATGAGCGTGTGCGCGCCACGCCCGACCTGGCGGACGCCCCGGCCGGGGCGGATCGGTGAGCTCACTGTCAGCGGACCGTTACGCCCGGCAGCGGCTGATCCCCGACTGGGACCAGGAGCGGCTCGCCACCAGCACCGCGGTGGTCGTCGGGGTCGGCGCGCTCGGCAACGAGGTGGCCAAGAACCTGGCGCTCGCCGGCGTCGGACGGCTGATCCTCTGCGACCCGGACACGGTCGCGGCGAGCAACCTCAGCCGCACCGTGCTGCTCGGGCCGGACGACGTCGGACGCCCGAAGGCCACCGCCGCGGCCGGCGCCCTGTCCCGGATCGCCCCGGACGTCACCGTCGAGACCCGGCCGGCCGAGCTGGTCGCCGGGGTCGGGCTCGGGGAGCTGTCCGACGCCGGGGTCGTCCTGGGCTGCCTGGACAGCCGCCGCGCCCGGCTACGCCTGCTCGGGCGGGCCACGCTGGTCGGCGCGGCGCTCGTGGACGGCGGCACCCACCCGTGGGGCGGGGAGGTCCGGCTGCGGCTGGACCCGGCCGAGGCCTGCTACGGCTGCTCGCTCACCGCGCATCAGCGCGGCGAGTCCGACCTGCCGTGGAGCTGCGCCGAGATCCGGCCGGACGGCCCGCAGCCGGCGTCGATCGTGTCCACGTCGATCGTCGCCGGGTGGATAACACTGGTCGCGCTGCGCGTCCTGTTCGGCAGCCCGCCGCGGTACCGACTGCTGCGGATCGACGGCGCCACCGGCGGCACCGCCCCGGTCACCCTGACCCGCGACGCCGGCTGCCCGCACCACCGGCCGTTGGACGGGCCCGTCCACCCCCTGCCGCTCGACCACCACGCCACCGTCGGCGACCTGCTCGAAGCCCTGCCCGCCGGCGCGGAACCACTGGCCTGGGCGGCCTTCCCCCTCCCGGGACGCTGCCATCACTGTGGCGAGAACCACGCTCACCTCACGGCACAACCACACCAACCGGCA
>NZ_CAKKTL010000309.1:3695-5607 GCF_920664355.1 Protofrankia sp. CiP1_Cm_nod2 | reverse complement strand
GGCGCCGTCCGCGGCCGGCACCGTTGGCGGCGGTGTCCGCGGGGGCGGTGCCAGCGGGGGCGGTGCCAGCGGGGGCGGTGTCCGCGGGGGCGGTGCCAGCGAGGGCGGCGCCAGCGAGGGCGGTGCCAGCGGGGGCGGTGCCGTCGGGGGCGGTGTGGACAGCACCTCCTCACGCCACTTCCGGCCCAGCATCCGCACCGGCGCGGGGTTGCAGCTCCGGGCCAGCGCCGCGGCCAGCTCCGGTGCCGTCGGCCGGCGGCCCGGGTCGTCCACCAGAGCGGGCGCGACAGCGACGGCAACCGCGGCCGCGGCCGGCCCGGTGGTGTGCGGCATCGCCGCCAGCAGCAGGCCTGCGAGGTCACCGACGTCCACCGGCGGGGTGGTGGGCGGGCCGCTGAGGCCGACGATGCCCGTCCCCGCCAGCACCGGCCGGCCGTTCGGCTCGAGCAGGACGTCGGCAAGATCGAGACGGCCGTGCACCACACCCGCGGCATGCGCCGCGGCCAGCGCCTGGGCCAGTGGCAGCCCGACCGTCACCACCTCACCGGGCTCCAGCCGCTCCCGGACGCCGAGCAGCCGGCCCAGGTTGACCGCCCCGTCGACCGGCTCCGACACCACCGCGATCCCCTCGGATGTCGCGATCACGTCGATGACCGGGACGAGATGTGGGTGATCGAGCTCGACCAGCAGGCGCGCCGACCTCATGGCGGCCTCGCGGCCGGCCGCGTCCGGGGGCAGCCTGACCCGCCGGACCGTGCACTCGGCCCCGGTGGCCACGACCCGGCCGGCCCACACGTCCCCGGCGCCGGCATCCCGGACCCGGGCGCGCAGCACCACCCCGGGCACGGGAGGATCGGCCGGGTTCTCCCGTCCACCCCGGGAACCGGCGGAATCGTACATTGAGGTCACAAAAAGTGACGGTAAGCCGAAAAAGCCATTCTGTGCAGCCCTCCCCGGCAAACTGTGGATAACTCGCGCCGCAATCAGGTCCGCAAACGGTCCGGGGTACGGTGACCGCGGCGTACAGCGGGCATGCCGCATACGGCACGAATACGGTAGAACACGCAGACGGCGGAAACATGCCCGGGTGGACGGAACAGCCGGCCCCGGATACGGACAGTCACGAACGGACGCGGACGCCGATGAGCACGGGCACGAACGGGCACAGCACGAAGGAGCACAGCACGAAGGGGCACAGCACGAGGGGCGGACGGTGAACATCCTCGCGACCAGCGGCGGCTTCCTGCCGGACGGACGCTGGGGAGCCCGGGTCGGCCCGCTGATCCACCACGCGCTGCGCCTGGCCGGGCAGCCGGCCCGTCCGAAGCTGTGCCTGCTGGCCACCGCTGTCGGCGACGACCCGGCCGCCTACGCACGCTACTACGCCGCGCTCGCCCGCGACACCCCGCAGGTGCGCGCCTCCCACCTCGCGCTGTTCCCGATGCCGAACATCCCCGACGTCCGCACGCACCTGCTGGGCCAGGACGTGATCTGGGTGGGCGGCGGCAGCGTGGCGAACCTGCTCGCGGTGTGGCGCGTCCACGGCCTCGATGTGATCATGCGGGAGGCGTGGGAGGCGGGCGTGGTCCTCGGCGGGGTGTCCGCGGGATCGCTGTGCTGGCACGCGGGCGGCACCACCGACTCGTTCGGGCCGGACCTGCGGGCGGTCACCGACGGCCTCGGCCTGCTGCCGTTCAGCAACACCCCGCACTACGACTCGGAGCCGGGCCGGCGTCCGCTCTACCAGAAGCTGGTCGCGGACGGGACGCTGCCGGCCGGCTGGGCCACCGACGACGGGGCCGGCCTGCACTTCCGGGGGACCGAACTGGTGGAGGCCGTCGCCGACCGGCCGGGCGTGTACGCCTGGCGGGTCCAGCGGATCCCGGGCGCGGCCGGCACAGCCGAGGCCGGC
>NZ_CAKKTL010000309.1:0-3327 GCF_920664355.1 Protofrankia sp. CiP1_Cm_nod2 | reverse complement strand
GTGACCGGCGGCGGTACGGCGAATGGCGGCGCGGCTGCCGGTGGTACAGCCGCCGGTGTACGGGAAACGCCGGTCACCCCTCGGGTGCTGCCGGAAGTGTGACGCCCACGGTGTCCTGCCGCGGGAGCTGGGAGGACACCGCAGGTGAGCGTAGCCTCATTTTCATGGAGGTCATGCGCCCAGGCCTGATGCCCTACGACGAGGCGTGGCGGTTGCAGCGCGCGCTGGCCGACCGGCGGATCGCCGACGAGGCGGCCGACACCCTGATCCTCCTGGAACATCCCAGCGTCTACACCGCCGGCCGGCGCACCCAGCCGTGGGAACGCCCCTTCGACGGCACCCCGGTGGTGGACGTCGACCGGGGTGGCAAGATCACATGGCACGGCCCGGGGCAGCTCGTGGGCTACCCGGTGCTGCGGCTGCCCAGGCCGCTGGACGTGGTCGCCTACGTCCGCGCCCTCGAAGAAGCGCTGATCGCGGTCTGCGCGGAGTTCGGGGTGCCGGCCGTCCGGGTGGCCGGGCGCACCGGGGTGTGGACCGCCGACGGGGAGCGCAAGCTCGCGGCGATCGGCATCCGGGTGCGCTACCTGGTCGCCTACCACGGTTTCGCCCTCAACTGCAGCCCGGACCTCGGCGCCTTCACCAGGATCGTCCCGTGCGGCATCTCCGACGCCGGGGTGAGCAGCCTGAGCCGGGAGCTCGGCCGGGCCGTGACCGTCGAGGAGGCCCTGTCCGTCGTGGAACGCCACATGGTCGAGACGCTGACGGCCTTCATCGCCAGGTCACCGAGCGCGACCGGTCTGCCGGTACCGAGCACGACCGGCCCGCCGGCGCCGGGCGCGGACGGCCCGCCAGCGCCCGGCGGCGTGTCGCCGACGCGGGAGCCGGAGCTGGCCCGATGACCATCGACACCACGACCGCCAGCGCCACGCCGACCGCCACCGCGGTCACCACCGCCACGCCGACCGGCACCGCGGTGGCGGTTCCGGCCCCCGAGGGCCGGCGGATGCTGCGGCTGGAGGCCCGTAACACGGCCACGCCGATCGAGCGCAAGCCGCCGTGGATCCGCACCCGGATGCGGACCGGCCCGCAGTACTCCGACATCAAGGGACTCGTCCACGACAAGGGCCTGCACACGGTGTGTGAGGAGGCCGGCTGCCCGAACATCTACGAGTGCTGGGAGGACCGGGAGGCGACCTTCCTCATCGGCGGCGAGGTGTGCACCCGCCGGTGCGACTTCTGCCAGATCGACTCGGGACGCCCCGCGGCCTTCGACACCGACGAGCCGCGCCGGGTCGCCGAATCGGTGCGGACGATGGGCCTGCGCTACGCGACCGTGACCGGGGTGGCCCGCGACGACCTGCCCGACGGCGGGGCGTGGCTGTACGCGCAGACGGTCCGCGAGATCCACACGTCCTGCCCGGGCACCCGTGTCGAACTGCTCATCCCCGACTTCCACGCCCGTCCGGAGCAGCTCGCCGAGGTCTTCGGGGCGGCGCCCGAGGTGCTGGCCCACAACATCGAGACGGTGCCGCGGGTGTTCCGGCGCATCCGGCCCGGGTTCCGCTACGAGCGGTCGCTGGAGGTGCTCCGGCGGGCCCGGGACGCGGGCCTGGTGACCAAGTCCAACCTGATCCTGGGGCTCGGCGAGGAGCCCGCGGAGATCCTGTCGACCATGGCCGACCTGCTCGCCGCCGGCTGTGAGCTGCTGACCATCACCCAGTACCTGCGGCCCACTCCCCGCCACCACCCGGTGGAGCGCTGGGTGCGTCCCGAGGAGTTCGTCGAGCTGCGCGCGCAGGCCGAGCGGATGGGGTTCGTCGGCGTGCTCGCCGGCCCGCTGGTGCGCTCCTCCTACCGCGCCGGCCGGATGTACCAGCAGGCGGTCGAGCGACGCGGCGACGCGGCCGGGAACACGACCGGCAACGGAGCCGGGGGTGAGGCCACCGTCCCGGCCGGCTCCGTCGTCGGCCTCCCGGCCGGCACCGCGACCGGCACCGCGACCGGCACCGCGACCGGCACCGCGACCGGCACCGCGACCGGCACCGCGACCGGCACCACGCACGCCCGTCCGCGGGCGTCCGAGCAGCCCCGTCCGGACACGGGAGGCGTCAGAACGGACATTCCCGCCCCTGGCCACCCGAACTACGCAGAGTAATAAACGCGGTGGTAGGCCCGCCGCGGTGGCACTAGTGTCATCCGGCAGTAACCATTGCGCAGCGAGCAGACCAAGAACGAGATCATGACCGACAGCGCGTCCGACCGGCCTGGGAGATCTACGTGATCCTGCTGAAATCACTACTGACCGCCGTCGAAGAAGTGACTCTTCTCCTCCTCCCCCACGGCGGCCAGCGGACGGCGCGCCGCAACGCCTGGCGCGCCGCCGCCGACCTGCAGGTGGGTGCCGGCCGGCACGGCGAGGCCGGCTGGAAGGTCGTGCGCACCAGGCCGCAGGGCACGGGACGGGTGGCCATCGCGACCGAGCGTTGACCCCCGGCCGGCTCACCGGGCACCACGGATCGAGCCGTGCCCGATCCAGGTCGTAGGCTCGCGGTCATGGCGCGCACAAACAGATCCGGCGGCAGGGCGCCCGCCGCGGCGGGAACCACTGCGGGAAGCGGACGCGGGAAAGGGGCCGAGCGCGGGGCAGGCAGAGCGGGGCGCCTCACACAGCTACGGACGGTGTTCCGGCTCACCCGGCAGCGTGACCCGCACGTGGTGTGGTGGTCACTGCTCGGCCTGGTGATCCCGCTGGGGATCGTCGGCGTGCTGCTCGGGCTCCTCGTCGGCCCACTGTGGACGTGGCTGCCGGTCGGGATCGTGCTGGGGCTGCTCGGCGCCGTGAACGTCTTCAGCCGCCGGGTCCAGAAGACCGCCTACGCCGAGATGGAGGGCCAGCCCGGCGCCGCCGCCGGGATCATCGAACGGATGCGCGGCGACTGGCGGCTCACCCCCGCCGTGGCGGTCAACCGCAACCAGGACGTCGTGCACCGTGTGGTATGCCGCGCCGGCGTAGTGATCATCGCTGAGGGCCGGGGACGCGGCCAGCGCGACCTGCTCGGCACCGAGGTCCGCCGCGTCCGCAAGGTGGTCGGCGAGACGCCCATCCACGACATCGTGATCGGCAGCGGCCCCGGCGAGGTGCCCCTGCCGAAACTGCGGCTGACACTGATGCGGCTGCCCCGCACCCTGCGGCGCGGCGAGGTCGACCCCCTGGCGCGACGGCTACGGGCGGTGACCTCACCGACCCTGCCCATCCCCAAGGGCCCCATCCCCCGCAACATCCCCCGCGGCGGAAAGATCCGGTAGACCCCAAATTTTTCGCTT
>NZ_CAKKTL010000308.1:0-5257 GCF_920664355.1 Protofrankia sp. CiP1_Cm_nod2 | reverse complement strand
TAGCCTGCGCCGACCTGGCCCAGCTGGATGTCTGGCTACGCTGCGTGGGCACCGCGACCACCATCGACGACGTCATCCACGACTAGCGATCTTCGGCTGCCGTCGGTACGAAGGTGCGACCGGCGCAGCGCGGGGCTGGTCTGGGAGCCGGCTTCGGGAAAGCCGGTTACCGGGGGCCGGGGAGCTTCCGGCCGGTTCTCCTGGGAGCGGGCCGCGGGCATGGCCGCGGTGGCCGACGCGACGTGCGGTTCGCAGGTCTCCCGGCCGTAGGTCTCCCCGCGCGGCCTGCGGAAGGCGGCTATCCGGTGGAGTGCCGCGAGGAGGCTGCCGACATCAGGCTGTCCGGTTGCTGCCGGCGTGCTCGACATGGCGGCACCGGTCCGACGCGTGTGACACACGGTGGTCCTCTGTTCCGGGTTTTGTCTGGTCATGTTTTCGTTGTCCCGAACGGGAGGCCACTTTTTTCGTAATAACGGTCCTGAGTTCTGTAAATTCGGTTCCGGATAGCGGGCCGGCAGGAGTGCGCGGTGCTTCCGGCCCGCGGCCGGGGCCACCGGAGAGGGCCGCGCGATGTTCGCCGTACGCGGCGATAATCCGGCCGGCCGCCAAAGAGGGGCGCGAGCCGCCGCGCAGTCCTGTCACCCGGTATTGACTACCCAGCGCAACGGGCAATAACACAATTCAATCTTGCTGGGGCCCTGACCCGGCGTGTAAGAATAGAGACCGTACGGACAAGTGGGGGAGGCTGCTCAGGTCCGGTTCACGGAAAACTCAGCGTGCCCGGCCGAAGTCGGTCCCGGGCGTTTCGGTGCCCCGAAGCAGCATGAGGTCCAGGGGAGAATGATCCAAACCAGCAGAAACCAGCTGGTGACGTTGTTCCGTGCGGGGAGCGGAGCAACTGCGCCAGTGGCTTCCACCGGTCCCAGGTGCCGTCCGGCCAACCGGGCAGGACGATGTTCCATCCCCGCAGCCCGTTCCCGCAGCTGACGGTGAATCGGCGTTCCACCATGGTGTGAGCCGCTCCGGCCCGCCGGCCGGAGCCAGGGTAGACACCATTGCCGGCCAGTCATCCCTCGCAATTTCTTTGTGACTGTTAACCGGTTGCTTTTCGCATATTCACCGATTCCAGGCATGCCTTCGACCAGGTCGGTCACGTCGCCTTTTCCACCTGTCCGAGCAAGCCTGATTCAGCGCGGAGGAAACCATGCCCGCCCCTCTCGCCGTGCCCGGGGGCAACGCCCCGCCCAGCGCGGCGGCGGAACTGCTCGACCTGCTTTCCAGCGCACTTACCAGCCTGGTCGGGCTCGCGTTCGGGCTTTATCTGGCCGTCGGGCTGCTGGCCGTTCTGGCGGCCCTCCTGCTACGGGCCCGCCGCGGCCCGCGGCAGTTGCGTACCGGCGCCGCCGGTACCAGGCCGGAGACGGCCGGATGAGCGTGTTCGACATCGACACCGATGGTGTCGACGGCGGGCTCGGGCGGCTGTTCGCCGCCGGAATGATCGTGTTCGGGCTGCTCTACCTGGCCACCATGTTGCTGCTCGCCGCCGTCCACCGGCCGCGGCGGACCGGTGCCGCCCCCGAGGATCTCTTCTTCGTCTTCGTGCTGCCCTGTCTCAACGAGGAAGCGGTCATCGGGGCGAGCCTGGACCGGCTGCTGACCACCGACGCGGCGAACCGGCGGGTGCTCGTCGTCGACGACGGCTCGGACGACCGGACCTCGCGGATCGTCCAGGAGGCCAGCGACGCCCGGGTGTGGCTGCTGCGCCGGGATCCGCCGGACGCCCGGCAGGGCAAGGGGGCCGCGCTGAACGTGGCCGTCGCCCACCTCGCAGCCCACCCCGAGATCAGCGCCCGCGACCCGGACAAGGTGATCATCGTCGTGGTGGACGCGGACGGCCGGCTGGACCCGCACGCGGTCGAGACGGTGGCCCCTTGCTTCACCGACGCCCGCACCGGCGCGGTGCAGATCGGCGTCCGGATCAACAACCGGCGGGACAGCCTGCTCGCCCGGCTCCAGGACATGGAGTTCGTGATCTACACCAGCGTGTTCCAGCGCGGCCGCGGCTGGCTGGACAACGTCGGTCTCGGCGGCAACGGCCAGTTCGTCCGGCTCTCCGCGCTGCGTTCGCTCGGCGAGCGGCCATGGTCGCACAGCCTCACCGAGGATCTCGATCTCGGCGTCCGGCTGCTGCTGGCCGGCTGGCGTAACGAGTTCTGCCCGCGGGCGGACGTCCACCAGCAGGGTGTGATCCGGCCGGTCCGGCTGCTGCGGCAGCGGGCCCGCTGGTTCCAGGGGCATCTGCAGTCCTGGACGCTGCTCCCGCGGGTGGCCCGGCATGCCCGCCCGCGCGCGCTGGCGGACATGCTGTTCCACCTGACCTGCCCGCTGCTGATCCTGCTGGCGTCGCTGCTGACCCTCGCCTTCGCCCTGGGCACGGCGGGGGTGCTGACGGCCTGGCTCACCGGCGGGCCGGCGCCCGAGCCCGCGCACTTCCTCGGTACCTATCTGCTGATCGGTATACCGATCCTGGTCTGTGCGCTGATCTACCGCTCGCGGGAGCGGCTGACCGGCTTCGGGCTGGTCCGCCTGATCGGCTACGCCCACGTCTACATGCTGTACGCGCTGGTCTGGTTCGTTGCGGGCTGGTGGGCGGTCGGGCGGGTGGCCGGCCACCGGACGAACTGGCACAAGACGGCTCGCAGCCCGGAGGCGGTGACGGGGGCCGGGCCGGCGACAGCCCCGGAGGTCCTGATACCGGCTGCCGCGGCCCAGGACGGCCCGGTGCGGTGAACGGCGCGCGCGGGGAGCCGGCCCCCGAGGAGAATCCGTCCCGGGCGGGGCCGGACATCGGCCTGTCCGGCAGCGGCCCGTCCGGCAGCGGCCTGGTGCGGCAACGGCAACGGCAACGGCACCGGCTGACCGCGTTGGCGTTCGCCGGTGTCACCGTGCTCACCGGCCTGTTGGTGTTCACCCTGCGCGGTTCGGAGCACGCGTCCGCGCAGTGGCGGGACGGCACCCGGCACGGCCGCTGGCTGGCGGTCTTCGACGGGTACGGCCGCACCACCGGGCGCGCGACGGCCGGTGACGGGAACGACGAACTGGTCGTCACCCTCGCGCCCCGGGCCGCTGCCGGCTCGGACAGCACCCATGCCGGGCTGGTCGTCAGCACGGAGCACTACCAGGGGGTGCGGTTCAGCACGCGGATCCGGACCCTGCGCCAGCTACGCCAGCCGGAGCCCCGGCCGTGGGAGGTCGGCTGGATTCTCTGGCACTACACCGATCCAGCCCATTTCTACGCCTTCGTCCTCAAACCGAACGGATGGGAACTCAGCAAACAGGACCCGGCCTATCCGGGCGGGCAGCGATTCCTGGCGAGCGGGCCCGCGCCGCGGGGGCGTCTCGGCGACTGGCACAGGATCGAGGTGGCTCACTTCGGCAACATTGTGCAGGTGTCGGTGGACGGGGCGTCAACGGTACGTTTTCAGGACACCGAACACCCTTATCTTTCCGGTGCTGTCGGCCTGTACAGCGAGGACGCCGTTGTGGAGTTCCGCGGGATGCGGGCCCAATCCCTCCTCCGGGCCGCCGGGCCGATTCCCTGAACTGTTAACACAATTTTTCGACTTCTTTTCGAGTGCGACCGATCCCAATGCGAAGTCATTGCGACGTCCAAAATACTGGGACATAGCCGTGTCCGGATCACCGTTTGTCCGGTAATCCCTACCGTCGTTCATCCAGTCACATGGAAGGTCATGCATGACCAGACAGCAGGAAGTCCGCACGGTGCTGCTCGTCTATGGCACCAGGCCGGAGGCCATCAAGATGGCGCCGCTGGTACAGGAGCTGGCACGCACGTACACGGTGCGGCCGGTCATCGCGGTCACCGGTCAGCATCGGTTGATGCTGGACCAGGTCAACCAGCTGTTCGACATCAAACCGGACTTCGATCTGGAGATCCTCCAGCAGCGCCAGTCGCTGGCCGGGATCACCACCCGCTCCCTCAACGGCCTGGAAGCGGTGATCACCGAGGTGCGGCCGGACGCCGTCGTGGTGCAGGGTGACACGACGACGGCGTTCACCGGCGCGCTCGCCGCCTTCTACCTCGGGGTGCCCGTCGTCCACCTGGAGGCGGGGCTGCGTACCGTCAACCCGCTGCTGCCCTTCCCGGAGGAGATCAACCGCCGGCTCACCTCGCAGCTGGCCGTCCTGCACCTGGCGCCGACTCCGGCGAGCCGGGCGAACCTCCTGGCGGAGGGCATCCGGCCGGAATCCGTCTTCGTCACCGGCAACACCGTGATCGACGCGCTGTTGCACGTCGCCGCGGCACCGCCCCCGCCGGACGAGCTGCTCGCCGAGATGCGGGCGCGCACCGACGGCGGCCGGTACCCGTTGCTGCTGGTCACCGCGCATCGGCGGGAGTCCTGGGGGGAGCCGCTGCGCAGGGTCGGCGGAGCGCTGGCCCGGCTCGCGGCGCAGCGGCCCGAGCTGCAGATCATCCTGCCCGCCCACCGCAATCCGGTAGTACGCGAGGCGCTGCTGCCGGCGGTCGGCGGGCTGCCCAACATCCGCGTCGTCGATCCCGTCGACTATGCGGTGTTCGCCCATCTGATGGCCATGGCGACGGTCGTCCTGACCGACAGCGGCGGCGTCCAGGAGGAGGCGCCGAGCCTCGGCCGGCCGGTGCTGGTCATGCGGGACAACACCGAGCGGCCCGAAGGCGTCCAGGCCGGCACCGCCGCGCTGGTCGGGACCGACCCGGACCGGATCGTCGACGCGGTCGCCGAACTGCTCGACGACCCCACCCGCTACGCGGCGATGGCGAACGCGGTGAACCCCTACGGGGACGGGCAGGCAGCCCGGCGCGCCGTCGCCGCGATCGAGCACTACTTCAACGGCGCGCCCGCGCCGGCCGACTTCGTGCCCGGCCTGGACGGCACCGCCCTCAACGGCACCGCCCTCAACGGCACCGCCCTCAACGGCACCGCCCTCAACGGCACCGCCATCCCCGCTCAGCCACTCGTCATCCGGCACCCCGAACCGGCGATCGTGCCCGCCACCGTCCCGGCCGGGAACCCACGAGAGGAGAACCGGACATGAACCTGCACTGGATGCGGCCGCGGCGCCCGGAGGGAGGCGCGGGGCCGCACAGCCCGCAGGGCGGTCACAGCCATCCGGCCGGCCGCCGGGCACGCCGCCGGGTGTTCGCGGTGGCGACGGCCGGGCTGCTCGCCGCCGCCCTCGGCGCGGGCGTTGGCAC
>NZ_CAKKTL010000307.1:0-5304 GCF_920664355.1 Protofrankia sp. CiP1_Cm_nod2 | reverse complement strand
CTGCGGGTCAACGACGGCGTCCGGGAGATGAGCAAGCGCGTCGGGCGGGTCAGCGCGATCGACTACGTCAACGGCACCGCGGTGGTGACCATGCAGCTCGACGGCAACGTCGACGTCTACCGGGACGCGCACGCGGAGATCTGGGACGTCTCGGCGCTGGCGACGAAGTTCGTCGAGCTCAACCTGGGTACCTCGGCGGCCGGCAAGCTCGGCGACCAGACCATCGCGGCGACCCGCAACGTCAACTCGGCCGACCTCTACCAGCTGCTCGACGTGCTCGACCAGCCGACCCGGGACGCGGCCACCCGGACGGTGCGCGCTCTCGGCGGCGGGCTGGCCGGGCACAGCGACGACCTGCAGGACCTGCTGAAGAGCGCGCCCAGCCTGCTGGAGGACATCGGCACCGTCTCCCAGGCGCTCGCGTCCGACCAGACGGACCTGCCCACGCTGCTGACGGACCTCGACCGGCTGGCCGGCCGGCTCGACGACCGGCAGCAGCAGATCGCATCCCTCGTCAACCAGTCCGACCAGACGTTGCGGGCGGTGTCGGTGGACGGGAACAAGCCGCTGACCGCCACCCTGCAGCGGCTGCCGGGCACGCTGGACACAGCCAGGCAGGCGCTGGACTCGCTGAACGCGCCGCTGGCCGACACCGCCTCGGCGGTGCGTGACCTCGAGCCGGGTGCGGAAGCGCTGGGCGCGTCAGAAGCCGACCTGCGCGGCGTGCTGGTGGAGGGGGTGCCGGTCGCGGGCAAGGTTCCCCCGGTGGCGAAGCAGGCCATCCCCGCCGTCGAGGACCTGACCCGCACGGTCGCGGACGCCCGTCCGCTGGCGCCGCCGGTGCGGCAGGCGGTCGGTGACCTGCTCACCCCGCTGCGGGTGCTGGCGCCGTACGCGCCGGAGATCGGGCAGCTGTTCGTCCGCGGCCAGAGCTTCGTCTCCGAGGGGCCCGCGCCGGGGATCCGCTACGCCCGGCTGGGGCTCAACCCCGGTCTGGGGACCGTGACCAGCGGTCTGCTGCCGTCCGGGAACTTCTATCTGAACCAGTACCCCCGGCCCGGTCAGGCGTCACAGGACCGCGCGCAGGGGCTTCCGGCGGGTATCCCGCTGGTGGGGGGGACGGCCCGATGAGTGTGCTGCGGCGTCAGCGGGCGAGCCTCGCCCATCTCGGACAGCGGATACCCACCAAGGTGCTCGGCCTGGTGGTGCTGGCCGTGCTGGCCCTGGTCGGTTTCTTCGCCTTCAACCGGGCCCGCATCCTGATCACGGTGGGCTCCGGTGAGACGGTCAAGGCGGAGTTCGCGCGGGACTACAAGCTCGAACCGTTCAAGAGCGTCGTGAAGGTCTCCGGCGTCAAGGTCGGAGACGTCACGGGCGTGAAGGAGACCGACCGGCACACCGCCCTGGTGTCGATGAAGATCGACGGATCGGTGCTGCGGAAGCTCGGGGACCAGCCGTCCGCGGCGGTGCGGCCCACGCTGCTGGTGGGTGGCGCCTACTACGTCGAGCTCACCCACGGGGGGCCGGGCGGCGGCTTCGGCGCCGGGCGGACGATCCCGGTGGAGCGCACCAGCGTGCCGGTCGAGCTCGACCAGGTCCTCAGCGCCATCACGCCGGACGCGCAGAAGTCAATCCCGCGCACGGTCGAGCGGCTGGACGCGACGCTGCGCAACGACGGGCAGGAGGAGCTGCGTAAGATCATCACGGACGCGCCGGACACCCTCGAACCGGCCGGGGTGGTGCTCAGCGCCGCCCGCGGCACCCGTCCGGACACCGACCTGACCGGGGTGGTCACCGGCCTGCAGCACACGGCGGCGGCCCTGACCAAGCAGGACGGCCAGCTCGACTCGATCATCACCTCGCTGGCGACGACCTCGTCGGCGCTCGCGGACGAGCGCCGGCCGCTGGCCCAGACGGTGGCGGACCTGCCGCAGACGCTGCAGACCACCCGCGCCGGCCTCGCCGACCTCGACCCCACCCTGGACAAGCTGACCACGACCGCGCAGGCGTTCCGGCCGGCGGCCCGCCAGCTCGACCCGGTGCTGGCCAAGCTCGACCCGGTGCTGGAGCGCACCCTGCCGGTAGCGACCGACCTGCGGATCCTCCTGCAGGACGCCCGGCCGCTGGTCGACCGGCTGGTGCCCACCGCGCAGGACGCCAACGGGGTCCTGACCGACGTGCGCGGGCCGGTGCTGGAGCGGCTCAACGGGCCGATCGTCCAGACGGTGCTCGCCCCGTGGCACGGCACCGGGGTCTACAAGGGCGGCGGCAACGATCACCTGCTGTACCAGGAGCTCGGCTACTGGTTCTCCCACGGTGACGACGTCTTCAAGTTCCATGACAGCAACGGCGCGGCGGGCCGGCTGATGGCCGGGGTCGGGGTCAACTCCGTCGGCGGGACCGCGACGGTGCTGCCGCTGGAGCAGTACCTGGAGTCCCTCGGCCTGCAGCAGCCCCTGGGGCCGCAGGAAGGCACCAGGCAGGGCGCGCCGGGCCTGATCCCGCCGCCGGCGGCGGGGCCTGACGCGGGCGCGCTCGGCAAGCTGGTGACCTCGCTGGACCTTCCGCTGGTGTCGAGGAGTTTCCCATGAGCGCATCCCTGCGTCGCCGCTGGGAGCGGATCAGGACGGTGCCCGGGCTGGGCCGTGACGTGACCGCGGTGACGGTCCTCATCGTGCTCGGCCTGGTGGCAGCCGTGATCATCCAGTCCCGGCTGAGCTCGACGCCACCGTGGGCGAAACGGTCGGTCGTCAAGGCCGAGTTCGCCTCGGTGCCCGGCGTGAACCCGACGAGCTCCAACCAGGTCACGATCGCGGGCGTGAAGGTCGGGAAGATCGCGGACTGGTCGGTCAGCGACCACGCGACGGCCATCCTCACGCTGGAGATCGAGCCCGGGCACACCGTGTACGACAACGCCCGCGCGGTGCTGCGCCCGAAGAACGCGCTCAACGAGATGTCGGTGGAGATCAACCCCGGGGGGCCGCCCGGCCGGGCGCTGCGTTCCGGCGGGCTCATCCCGCTGAAGCAGACGTCCCGGCCGGTGCAGGCCGACGAGGTGCTCGGCCATCTTGACGAGCGCACCCAGCTGGCCCTCACCGACCTGCTCGTCGAGTCCGACGTCGCGCTGGCGCGGTCCGAGAAGGAGCTGCCCGCCGGCCTGGCCGCGACGGACGGCACGATCACCCAGCTGCAGCCGGTGGTCGAGGCGCTGCAGACCCGCCGGGAGAAGATCAGCCAGCTCGTGACCGCGCTGTCGCAGATCTCCACCGCGGTCGGCGGCAACGACCAGCGGGTCGCCCAGCTCGCGACGGCGACCCAGCAGACGCTGGGGACGCTGGCGGGCAACGACGGGCAGCTGCGCGACAGCATCGCGCAGCTGCCCGGCCTGACCGACCAGCTCCGCAGGACGCTGACCAGCACCCAGGAGCTGACCGAACAGCTCGACCCGACGCTGGACAACCTCCACCGCGCCTCCGGCGAGCT
Source organism: Protofrankia sp. CiP1_Cm_nod2 (assembly GCF_920664355.1). Classification (NCBI taxonomy): domain Bacteria; kingdom Bacillati; phylum Actinomycetota; class Actinomycetes; order Frankiales; family Frankiaceae; genus Protofrankia; species Protofrankia sp. CiP1_Cm_nod2. Next base: position 1,821 of record NZ_CAKKTL010000307.1, on the reverse strand, counting down.
GCCGCAGACGCTGGAACGGCTGGAAAGCACCGTCGACGAGCTGGGGCGCACCGTCGACTCGGCGAAGCCGGTGGTCAGCAAGGCCCGGCCGGTGGTCGCCGACCTGCGCCCGATGGCCGACGAGATCGACAGCTCGCTGCTCAACTTCCGGCCGATCACCCGTAACCTCGACCGCGACACCCGGACGGTGGTGTCCTACCTCGGCGACATCCAGGCGTTCGTGTACAACACCTCGTCGGTGTTCGGCGCGGGGGACGCCCAGGGCAGCATCATCCGCGGGCACCTGGTCGTGCCGCTGCCCGCCGCCGGGGTACTGCCGAAGCAGCCGCCGAACGGCTACTTCCCCGGACCGGAGAACGGCCTGCCCACCGGCAGCACCGCCACCGGTACCGCCACCGGCACACGGCAGGGAGGCCAGAGCCGATGAGAGCACTGACCGGGACGTTGGGCCGGCTGGTCACCGTCCTGCTGTTCCTCGCCGGGAGCCTCGGGATCCTCATCTTCCTGTTCCGCGGGACCGGTGCGCGGATCCCGCTGGTCGAGGGTGGTGAGTACACCTCCTCCGCGGTGTTCACGGACATCGACAACCTGGTGAAGGCGAGCCGGGTGCAGATCGCGGGCGTGCAGGTCGGCCAGGTCCGCGAGGTCACCCGGCGGCCGGACGGGCTGCGGGTCGCGTTCTCGCTGGACAAGAAGGCCGCCCCGCTGCACGAGGGGGTGAGCGTGCGCCTCGGCGAACGTTCCCTCGTCGGCGAGGGCTACCTGGACATCACCGACGGTGACGGCCGGGTGCTGCCCTCCGGCAGTACCATCCCCGCCGGCGCGGTGAAGCCCAGCACGCAGCTGCGCGACGTGCTCGCCAGCCTGGACACGGACAGCCGCACGGAGCTGGGCGCCCTGCTGCGGTCGCTGGGGCAGGGCACCGAGGGCCGTCAGCAGGACGTCTCCGCGGCCCTCGACGGGCTGGGCGACATCGGCCGGGAGGGGCACACCGCCCTGGACGCCATCGCGGCCCAGTCCGAGGACCTCAAGGCGCTGGCGCAGCAGACCGCCGTCGTGCTGCGGGCCCTCGACACCGGGCAGGGGCAGATCGCCGCCCTGGTGGACAACGCCAACCGGCTGACCCAGGCCACCGCCGGCCAGCAGCAGGCCGTCGAGGACGTGCTGCGGCAGACACCCGGCGTGCTCGACAGCGCCAGGACCGCGTCGGGCACCCTGACGAAGCTCGCCGGGGCACTGGCACCGGTCGCCTCCGACCTGAGGACGGCCTCGCCGCTGCTGAGCGAGGCGCTGCAGCAGCTGCCCGACACCACGGCGGACCTGCACGGGCTGCTGCCCCCGCTGTCGGGCGCGCTGGACCTGGCACCCGACACCCTCACCCGCGTGCCCACCCTGGGCAGTGATGTCCGCGGCGCGATCCCACCGGCGCAGACGCTCCTGAAGGACGTCAACCCGATGCTGTCGTACATCAAGCCCTACGGGCCCGAGCTGGCGGCCTACCTGGCCAACTTCAACGCGGTCCTGCAGTACACCGACGAGTCCGGGGCCCACTACCTGCGGCTGATCCCGCTGGTCAGTGACCAGTCCCTCCAGACACCCGTCCCGTACCACATCCTGACCTACACCAACCCGTTCCCGGCACCAGGCACGGGCGCGAAGCCCGGGCCGTTCACCGGTCCGTACCCGCGGGTGGAGCAAGACCCCGAATGAGGGTCCGCAGGCCCGCCATCCGGCGCTCGCCGGCGCGGGGGAGCCGTCCCCCGCGCCGGCCGGGCGTGCCGCGCCGGCTGCCGTCCCCGGCCCGGGGGCCGCGGTGGCTGC
>NZ_CAKKTL010000306.1:0-5310 GCF_920664355.1 Protofrankia sp. CiP1_Cm_nod2 | reverse complement strand
GTGCCGGGTGTCCGGCCCCGGGCACGCGGCCTCCGTCCGGGCGGCCGGCGCCGTGGCGCCGCGCGTCTGCGGACGCCCGCGGCATCCACGTGCGCTCGGCATCGGCATCGGCATCGCGCATCCGTACCGGCATCCGCTCAGCACCCGCACGAGGCGAGCGCGACGGCGACCTGGTCGAGGGCGGCCCGGGTGCTTCCGGCCTCCTCGACCGGGGCGAAGAAGCCGAACAGCAGCAGCCGGCCGTCGGTGTCCACGACCTGGCCGGCAAGGCTTGTCACGATACGCAGGCTGCCCGTTTTCGCGCGTACGTCGCCGGCACCGGCGCGGGTGTCGGGCGCGTTGTACCGGTCACCCAGCGTCCCGGAGAAGCCTGCGACCGGGAGCCCGGTGAGCAGGGTCCGCAGCTGCGGGTGCCCGGGCAGTACGGCGGTCCGCAGCAGCGCCACCAGCGTCGCCGGGGCGATCTGGTTCGCTGTCGACAGCCCGCTGGTGTCCGCCAGGTTCGCGCCGGCGGTCGGTACCCCGAGCTCCCGCAGGACGTCGAGCACCGCCCGGGTGGCGCCGTCGAACGACGCGGGCAGGCCACGGGCGTGGGCCACCAGCCGTCCCAGGCTCTCGGCCAGGTCGTTGTCGGAGTAGGTCAGCATCCGTTCGACCAGCAACGGGACCGGCGGGCTGTGGGCCTCGGCGACCTGCCGGGGGCCACCGGAGCCGTCGGTACTGCCGGAGCCGCCGGGCATGGCGCCGACCCCGGTCGACGCGACCCGCACACCGGCCCGGCGCAGCGCCGCCGCGAAGGCGTTCACCGCGGCCAGGTCGGGCGTCGCGCTGCGCGGGCCGGTCGCGCCGGGAGTCGTGCGGCCGCCGTCGGCCTCGAGCGCGGACACCGGCGTGACATTGCCATCGGTGACATAGCTGTCGCGCCATCCCGTCGCGGTGGACGGCCCGGTGAACAGCGTCCCGTCGCCGACCAGCCGGTCGACCTCGGTGATGCCGGCCGCCCGGACCTGGGCGGCCAGCTCCGACAGGCGGGCCGGGGCCGGGTAGCCGGCCGGCCCGGTCGCGGCGGTCAGGGTCGGGTCACCCGCGCCGACCAGCCACAGCGTGCCTCCGGGCGGGGCGGCGGCAGGTGGCGGTGTGCCCGCCGCCCCGGTGCCGTCCGCGCCGACGGCTCCCACCGTGCTGGCTGCCACCTGGCCGTCCGGCACCGGGCCGCCCGGCGTGGCCGGCGGGGTGTGGAAGACCCGGGTCGTCAGGGTCGTGCGCGCATCGAAGGTCGTCAGCGCGGCCGCGGCGACCACGGTCTTCAGCGTGGACGCGGGGGCCACCGCGGTGGTCGACCCGCGGTCGAACAGCGTCGTTCCGGACAGCGCGTCGATGACCAGCCCCACCGGGCTGCCCAGCGCCGGGTTGGCGAGCGGACGGGTGAGCCTGGCGCTGACCGCCGCGGGGTCGGCGACCCGTAGCGTCGGGTCCAGGGAGGGGAAGGGCGCGGCCGCGGGCCGCGGAGCGGGCACGATGCCCGGGCTGTCCGTGGGCGGAACGGAAAGATGACCGGCGAGCAGCGCGGTGGCGATGGCGGTGAGCCCACCGACCCGGCCCGGCATCGGAGGGGTCACGTGCGGGAGACTATGTCCTGTGGCTGATGGCTGCGCCTGTGGCCGACGGCCACGTGGTTATGTTTTTCGCCACCAGCGCGCTCCCGCGGCCGGGGGGATGTGGCCGCTGCGGATCTCCCGGATCGGCCGTGGTGATTCGGCGTGTTCCCGGAACCGGCGGCAGCCCCGGGGAGGGAAGGGCGGGCGTGGAAAAGCATGACCGTGCGGCCCGTGGCTCACGGGCCCGCCGGCCGCGGGCCGGGGTCGGGCCGCCATCGTGGGGAATGCCTTCCCGGGTGGACCCTGGGCTGACCCAGCCCCGGCGGATTTCACCGTGGGCTCCCGCCCTGACAGTGAATCGTCACCGCCGGATCGGCTCGCGACCTTCGAGGTGACGTACGTGGATGCTGACACTGGTAACAAGTACACAACACAAGGGCGCTCCGGACGGGACGCGCCCACAGACACGACAGGGGATGGAGTGGACCTCGAGTTCGATGTGACCATCGAGATCCCGAAAGGGCAGCGGAACAAATACGAGATGGATCACCACACCGGGCGGATCCGGCTCGACCGGATGCTGTTCACATCCACCCACTATCCCTCGGACTACGGCTTCATCGAGGGTACGCTGGGTCGAGATGGTGATCCTTTGGACGCGCTCGTCCTGCTGGAGGAGCCGACTTTTCCGGGCTGCCTGGTCCGGTGCCGGACGATCGGCATGTTCCAGATGAGCGATGAGAAGGGCCCCGACGACAAGGTGCTGTGCGTGCCGGTCGCGGACGTCCGGCAGGAGCACCTGCGGGACATCAGGCATCTTCCGGAGTTCGACCGGCTGGAGATCCAGCACTTCTTCGAGGTCTACAAGGACCTGGAGCCGGGCAAGTCGGTCGAGGGTGCGTCGTGGGTCGGCCGCGCCGACGCGGAGCGGGAGATTCTCGCCTCGATCCGGCGCGAGGAGGAGGATGCCGCCGCGCAGGGGCACCACGACGGTTCCGTGCCGGACGCCGCCGCCCTGGACGTCCCGGGGCACCCCGCCCCGGAGGTCAGGTCGGCCTGACCGGTTCGCCGGACCGCGGGTTCGTTCGGGATCCGCGGAGCGGCACCCGGACGTCTTCCGTTGCGGAGGATCCGTCCGGCGCATGGGCGCCTGACTCCTGGACCGCATCCCCGATGCGGTCCAGGAGTCAGGCAACAGCGCCCACGACCTGTTCCCGGGTCATGGAGCCGGTGCCCTGATCAGCCACTCCAGGTCACGCGGAGCACAGTGATCGTATGAAGATTATCTTCGATGCTGTAGAGCAGGACTCCGTAGGCGCCGAAAGCAGCGGTCCACTGTTCGCTGTACTTGTCGCAGGTGCTGTGCTGCCTGGGGTCGGCGGTCAGCTGGTCCAGCAGCTGGTCAAGTTCACGACGACCCGCAGGTGGCAGGCTGTCTCGTAGCTGTTCGGCGTAGGTCAGCCAACGGACCGTGTACCGGGCCATAGATCTCTTATTTCCTCGTGCTGTCTGCGTGGGGGTAGGTCGTGGTCCCTCCAAGCACGGACAGGTCGCCAGCGGCAAGCCGGCGTCGGTCTTCGGTGGCACCCGCCTGGATCTCGGGATTGGCCGCGAGCACGGCCCAGGGCCACCAGCGGTCGATGACTCGGAGTAGTGGCGCCAGGTCGATGGCGTCATCGACTTCGATGACGGCCGCGTGGAACTCGGCTTCGAAGTCGACGCGCTGATCGGGCCTGAGTGCGGCCCGGATGGCCGGGGCCGTACGCTCAACCCGGTTGCGCACCCCATACGGGGGGATCGTGACATCCACGCTCATGAGATCGATTGTCGCACGGCGCGCCCCCTCGGCCGGCTGGCCGCACCGTGCTCCCGTCCGCGTCCGTCGCGCGAACGACCGGGCTTCTCAAAGAAAAATCACCCGCCGGATGGCCGCATCGGCGACGCGTCGGGCCGGCCGGACTACCGGTTCCGTAGATGCTGTGGAGGCCGACGGCAGCCAGCCGACATGTGGACCATCTCGGCCCGAGAGCGGGTCGCGATGGTGTCATGCTCGCCGAGCGCGTCGGACGTCCACCCATCCGGTACGGCGCCTGATCGCATGAGTTGATAGGTCGCCGACCGTGAGCTATCTCAACGTGATCGCTGTTAGCTTGGTCCCGCCCTGGTCAGAGGGGGTCTGAGCCGGAGGCGGGGATTGAACCCGCGACCTATCGCTTACGAGGCGATTGCTCTGCCACTGAGCTACTCCGGCGTGTTACTGGCTCCACGGGCTGACCGGCGGTAGGATCACGAACCTCTTGATCATAAATCTTCTGATCGTGAATCTTCCCGCGTTGCCGGCACCCCGAGGAATCCAGCCTCACCGAGTATGCCAGACCGGTCCGGGTGGTCCTGCCGGTCGGTGGCGGGCGCCGCGAAGGAAGGCGGTGACGGTGCTGCGACGAGGGCCGCGGATCTTCGGCGTGGGCGGGGGCCGGCGCGGGCGGGGGCCGGTCGCTCTCCGGCGGTTCGGCGGCCCGGCGAATCCCGCTGATGTGGATGCGACGGTATGGGTGATCGTTCAGGGGTGAGGGCAGGAAGATCATGTTTCTTTCATGTTGCGGCCGGGTCGAGGCCGGGAGTCGTCGAGGGCTCCCGGTCCCGTGTGTCTCCGATGTCCTTTCATTGACAATAAGTAGCCGTTGCACTACTGTAACGTGCCGAAATCGGGGTTCCTCGCACATACCGATACCCCGCTCGCAGCGGTTCCGGAGAGCTTGCGTAGGGTTTCGGCCATGACCGGGGACGCAACTGCAACAGCAACGAGGGGGGCTTCCCTGCTCGTCGCCGAGGACGACGAAGCTTCTCGGGTTGCGCTTGCCCGCAGCCTTGAACGGTTCGGCTATCGGGTGCTCGAGGCGGCTGACGGCGAGACCGCGCTCAAGCTTTTCCAGACGACCGAAATCGACCTCGTAGTGCTTGACGTCGCGATGCCGCGTATGGATGGCTTCGCTGTACTGAGCCGGCTGCGGCAGACCAGCGAAGTACCTGTAATCATGTTGACGGGCCGGGCCGAGGAGGTCGACCGGGTTGTCGGTCTGGAACTCGGGGCCGACGACTACGTGGTCAAGCCGTACTCCCTGCGGGAACTCGTGGCACGGGTACGGGCCAGGCTGCGCCGTCGCCCCGTCGAGCCACCACCGCAGCGCACCAGCGATGGGAACGACCCGCTCGTCTACGGAGACGTTTCCATCGACCTGCGTGCCCGGGAGGTCGCGGTCGCCGGCGAGCGCGTCGATCTCACCGCGCGTGAATACGAGCTGCTCGCTTTCCTGGCGAGCCACCCCCGCCGGGTTTTCAGCCGTGAAGAACTGCTGGAACAGGTCTGGGGCACACGTTTCCAGGATCCGGCGACCGTCACCGAGCATGTCCGCCGGGTGCGGACCAAGGTCGAGGGACGTCCACCGCAGCGTCGGCTCGTCACGACCCTGCGTGGTATGGGATACCGCTTCGATCCGTGATCTCATCGCCGCCCGGCGGCGGGTCAACGGCCGCCGGGGTGCTGCCCGGGCGGGGAGGCCTCCGGGGCGGGCTGGCTGTTGTCCGTGTCACGGGATGCCTGCCGGCGCAGGCGGCGCCGGGTCCGGGCGTTGTCCGGTGGCGGCGCCGCCGGGGCTGCCACCGCCGGGGCCGGGTGCGCGACGGCCTGGTCCGGCGTGGCCAGCGGTGGGGC
>NZ_CAKKTL010000305.1:0-5361 GCF_920664355.1 Protofrankia sp. CiP1_Cm_nod2 | reverse complement strand
CCCCCGCCCACGTCGAGCACGGCTGCCGGTGGCGGCGGCAGGTGATCCATCAGGTGGCGGTGCAGGACATACGTGCGCACCCGGCCCTTCACCGTCGCGTACGCGCCCTCGACGAACCGGTCCGTCAGGCCAGCCCAGACATCCTCGGTCACGGCAACCATCCTGCCCGTACCCACTCCTGCGACGACGTCCGGTCCGGGCTGTCCGCTTGACGATTCCTCGGCGGACAGCTCGACGCGTGAACACCTGTTCGATGAGACCGTGAAACTCAGGTCGACAAGCAGGCCAGCAGTACGCCTACAACCGGCTCCTGGTGACGCGGGTGCCACCCACCAGACAGGCGACCGTCACCATCTCGCTGTCACGCAGGATATGCACCAGCGCATAGCCCGGTATGCTCGTATGTATGCGAACGACCATCAACCTGCCTGACGCCCTGGCAGAGGCGGCGAAGGAACGCGCCCGAGCCGAGGGCCGGACGTTCACCAGCCTCGTCGAAGAGGGGCTGCGCAGCGTCCTGGCCCGCGGCGAGCAGCCGGTACACGTCGACCCGCTCCCCGCCTACGGCGACCCCCAGGGCCGGTTCCTCGTCGACGTCACCGACCGCGGCGCGCTCTGGGCGGCACTGGACGCCGACGGCCGGCGATGATCCTGCCCGACGTCAACGTCCTCGTGTACGCCTACCGACGCGAGGCGCAGAACCACGCCACCTACGCGTCCTGGCTCACCGCGACAGTAGGCGGCCGGGACGAACTCGCCCTGACCGACCACTGCCTCACCGGATTCCTCCGCATCGTCACCAACCCGCGCATCCTCGCCGACCCGGCACCCACCGCCGACGCGCTGCGGTTCGTCAACCGCCTACGGACAGCCCCGCGTGGCCGGCCCCTGACAGCGACCCCGGCCACCTGGGACGTGCTCGGCACCCATGTCTCCCAGGACCAGGGCATCCGCGGGAACCTCGTGCCGGACGCCTACCTTGCGGCCCTCGCCATATCCCACGGCTGCCGGCTCGCCACCACGGACCGGGGCTTCGCCAGATTCCCCGGCCTCGATTTCTTCGATCCAGCCACCACACATCGATGATCATGTATGGACGAGAGTGTCCGGCGGGGCAGCCGAACCCCCACGCCCCACACGCACGCTCAGGAATCATGCCGGGACCGCAGCCAGCCGTACCGCCAAGGGTTCCAGGAGGCTCGGCCCTCCGGCGGCTACGGGTCGCGCAACGCACGTTCACCGTCGCCGCCCACCCTCCAGCACCGCTTCCTGACGCCATAGCGGATCACAAGTACCAGGCTGAGCTGTCGATGCCACGAGCCCGGTAACCCCACACCCCGCCGGGTCCCATGAGCGCGATCATCCCATCCGCTCCCGGACCAGACCCGGACGATCTGCCGTTCCGGCACCGGAGCCGGCGGGGGGCCAAGCAGGCTGCCCTAAATCTGCACGGGCTGGCTAGTCCGCCAGTTCGACGAATCGTTCCTGGCAGGGCGGCCAGAGCGGAAGTCTCTCGTGGTTCTGCGTGGGTACGAAGAAGGCTCCGCACAGTGCACGGACGGCATGGCCCTCGATCGTGTTTCCCGCGAGGTGCTCGCGGTGGGTGTAGTGGCTGTGGCGACCGGGTTCGGACTCCGCGAGCTCATGCGCGGTGACGATTTTCTCGAGTTCGGCGACGCAGATGGTCCAGGCGCCTGGCTCGGCGATGTTCGTGTAGGAGTTCTTGCAGCGGTCCCAGCCCTGTTCGGGAGGGCTCAGGCTGATGAGTGCTCGTACGGTGAGCTGCCACGACAGACTGCTGCCGGCGTAGGCCGCTAGGGGGACGACCTCGAGTTCGATCTCGTCGGCTTCGTAGCCGGGCTCGCGCACAGGTGTGACGATGAGGGTGAGTCTCGCGAGCCTGCCCTCGTCTGATCGCGGATGTGGGATGTCGATGCGGGTCGAACCGCCGCTTTGGATCTCGCGGAGCGCGTCGAGCATCTGTCGTTGGACGGCGAGTTCCCATGCGGTAAGGAGCCGCGCGGCAGTCTCCTGTCGGAGGAGGCGCTGGTCCTCGGAGGTGGGCAGCCAACGGTGCAGGCCGCCGACGTCGTTCTCCCGCCTGACCCGCATGTAGAAGTCGTCGTGGTCCTGGTGTTCGCCCTTGGCCAGCCCAGCGACCAGCAGCCAGTGGACGCCGGTTACGCGATCCTCCCAGACGCCTCCTCGCCACTGCGCTGTCTTGATCTCCAGGAACCGCAGCTTCGCAAGAAGGTCATCGACATCCTGGACGACCTCGTCCGGGAGAGCGCCGAGGGTGAGGCCATCGGCGGTGGCGGCCGCGCCCGCTCCCGCGGGAAGGTGCCGGGGCCCGGGATGTCGTCGAAGGCGGGCCGTGACGGCGTGGTCGGGCGGCACGCGGCCCGGCGAGGACAGCGAACCGGCCGACGAGGGCGTGCCTGAAAGATCGGAGGTTGTCCCCACACAAAGATCACACAAAGATCAGAAGTAGGCTAGTTCGCAAAGAATCTTGCCTCAAAGATCTTGAAAAGTTCCGCGGCAGCCGCCACGGACGTCGCTCCGGCGGCTGCCGTCCGCTGGCCGGGATCAGGTGTTCCCGTCTGCCGGCCCTGGCCTGGTGTGGGCTAGTGTCACGGGTGGAGACATAGCGGGCACGGCAGGGGGACGGGGTGCGCGAGGGGCAGGGCCGGTGGGAGACGGTCACGCCGTCGCAGTTCCCGCATGAGCGGGAGGCGCTGGAGCACGTCCGGCGGCTGCTGCCGGACGCCGAGCCGTACCGCGCCTGGTCGAACTTCACCTTCACCGCGGCCACCGGGCACATCCGCGAGGTCGACCTGCTGGTCGTCGCCCGCGGTGGCGTCTACCTCATCGAGATCAAGAGCCTGGTCGGCCGGCTGACCGCGTCCGGGTCGAACTGGACCCAGCACCGCGACTCGGGCGACACCCGGATCTTCGACAACCCGCTGCACCTGGCGAACCAGAAGTCCAAGGAGCTACGGTCCCTGCTGGAGAACGCCGGCCGCGCGAGCCGGACGAGGATCCCGTTCATCCAGCCGGCGGTCTTCCTGTCGAACCCGGCCCTGCGGGCCGAGCTCCCCGACCACCAGCTCCACTGGGTCTTCGGCCCCGAGCGGGGCACCCCGGGCGACGCCCCCGGCCAGAGCGCCAGCAGGCACGGTGGTGGCGGTGGTGGTGGCGGGGCGCTGCCGTCGATTTGGTCCGGCCTGCTGGACGCGCCGCTGCGCGACGAGCGGCAGCGGGTCACCCCCGAGCTGTCGAAGGCCCTGGCCAAGCTGCTGCCGGCGGCCGGGATCGCCCGCAGCCGACGCCACCAGCGGGTGGGCTCCTGGCAGCTGGAGTTCCCGGCGTTCGACTCCGGCCCGACCTGGCAGGACTACCATGCCGCCCACGCCCAGGTCGCCTCCGAGCGGCGACGGGTGCGGATCTACCTCGTCGAGCGGGCCGCCGGGGAGGCCGAGCGGGCGAACCGGGAGGCAACCGCCCGCCGCGAGTTCCTGGTGCTGCACGGGATCAGCCATCAGGGGATCGTCCAGGTCGACGGGTTGGAAAGCCACGAGGCGGGCCCGGCGCTGATCTTCCGTCACCGGCCGGGCGAGATGCGCCTGGACCACTATCTCGACCAGTACGGCGGCCGCCTCGACGCCGGCACCCGGCTGTCCATGATCCGTCAACTGGTCGAGACGGTCGCCTACGCGCACGGCCGGCATCTCTACCATCGGGCGCTGGCCGCCCGCAGCGTCCTGGTCGTGCCGCGGGGCCGCCGCGCGGCGGACGGGAACGGCGACGGCAACGGCGGGCAGGGCTGGCTCGCACCCAGGCTGATGATCAGCGACTGGCAGGCGGCGGCCCGCGACGCGGGCTCGGGCACCGGTGCGCTGACGAGCGCGCTGACGGGCGCGATGACGAAGACGTCGCGCGAGCTGGCGGTGGAGCCCGCGGCCCGGTTCCTGCCGCATCTGGAGCTGGCCGCCGCCGGCTACCTGGCGCCCGAGATCGGCGCCCCCTACCCGGACCCGGTCGGCATCGACGTCTTCGGCCTGGGCGCACTGGCCTACCTGATCCTCACCGGCCAGCCGCCCGCGGACAGCCCCAACGCGCTGAAGGCGCGGCTGGAGCAGTCCGGCGGCCTGCAGCCGGCGGAGGTCGTCGACTCGCTGTCCGAGACGGCGAACGAACTGGTGGCGCAGGCGACCCGCCCGCTGCCCGACGACCGCTTCGCCAGCGTCGGCGAGCTGCTCGACTGGCTGCTGCTCGTCGAGGACGAGTTCACCCGGCCGGACGTCCCGGCGCCCGCACCCGGCGGCAGTGCCGCGGACGGCGGCCCGCCGGCAGGCCCGCCCACAGCGGGACAGGCCGGGCCGAAGCCCGGGCCGGAGCGGGACCCGTTGGAGGCTCAGCGCGGCGACCTGGTCGGTGACGAGTGGCGGATCCGGGAGCGGCTGGGCACCGGTTCGACGAGCCGCGCCTTCCTGGCCCACAACGAGAAGACCAACCGCGACGAGGTCCTCAAGGTCGCCCTCTCCGACGAGCGGGTGGCGCGCCTGGAGCACGAGGCGTCGGTGCTGGGCCGGCTGAACGACTCCCGGGTGATCCGCCTGGCCCGCCCGGACACGCTGGTCGTCGGCGGGCGCACGGTGCTCGTCCTCGACCACGCCGGCGAGCAGACCGTGGCCCGCCGGCTGCGCGAGGGCCGGCTGTCCGTCGACGAGCTGGAGACCTACAGCGACTACCTGTTCGGCGCGGTCGACTACCTCGACGGCGAGGGCGTCGCCCACCGCGACCTGAAACCGGACAACATCGTCATCCGCCGCCGGCCGAACCGCACCTACCAGCTCGTCCTCATCGACTTCTCGCTGGCCAGCATCTCCGTCCGCGACACCACCGCCGGCACGCCCCGCTACCTCGACCCGTTCCTCGGCGCCGGCACCCGCACCACCTACGACGACCACGCCGAGCGCTACGCGCTGGCGGTCACCCTGCACGAGATGGCCTCCGGCGAGCTGCCGCTGTGGGGCGACGGATCCGCCGAAGCGCGGTTCACCACGGGCCCGCCGACGGTGGCCACCGAGGCGTTCGACCCGGCGATCCGCGCCGGCCTCACCTCCTTCTTCCTGCACGCGCTCGACCGGGACGCGGCGCGGCGGTTCGCGTCGCTGAAGGACATGCGCGACGCCTGGCAGGCCCTCTTCCGCGCCGCCGACTCCACCCCGCCGGCCCCGACCGTCCATCCGTATCCGCCGGGCGACGGCCGGCCGGCGACCGGCACGGCGGGGCTCCGCCCCGCCGGCCCCGCCGGCCCCGCGGACGCCGTCGACGGGAAAGCCGCCCAGCAGGCCCGCG
>NZ_CAKKTL010000304.1:3488-5815 GCF_920664355.1 Protofrankia sp. CiP1_Cm_nod2 | reverse complement strand
GAGACGCCGAGGGCGAAGCGATCATGTTGCCATCGCGCAGCCGGAGGTCCGCGGGGATGTTGGCGCGTAGGCGTTCACCGGCCTGACGGCCGTCCAGTGCCACTGCCATGTGCGGCCAGAGGGTCGTGAGAGCGGCGCGGGAAGGATCTTTCCGTACCGCCGAGGTCCCCACCGTGGATCACTAAGGAGGCCCCACCACCGTGCCGGCTACCCCCATCCTTAACCTGCCGCTGGTGCTGCTGTCCAACCGCGGCCCGGTGAGCTTCGACCGTGACGTGTCCGGGCGTACCGTCAACCGCGGGGCGGGCGGGCTGGTGTCAGCCCTCTCCGGCCTTGCCGAGCACCTGGACGACGCCGTCTGGGTGTGCGGGGCGTCCAGCGAGGAGGACGCCCTCGTCGCCAGCGAAGCGCACGGCAGCTCGATTCTCGTGCAGACCTCTCCATACCCGCACGTCGTCGAGGACGAACCCGACGGCCCCGCGATCCGGGTCCGGCTGGTCACCACCGACCCGGCCGCCTACGCGGACTTCTACAGCGTCTGGTCGAACCCGATCCTGTGGTTCGTCCAGCACGGGCTCTACGGCCGGGCGCTGTCACCCGTCCTCACCCAGGCCGAGCACGACGCGTTCGACAACGGCTACGCGGCGGTCAACCGTGTGTATGCGGATGCGGTCGTCGACGAGGTCCGCGCCCGCGGCGGAAAGGCCCTGGTCCTGTTGCAGGACTACCACTTCTACCTGGTGGCCGAGCGGGTCCGCGAGCAGTGCCCGGACGTCGTGCTCACCCATTTCATCCACATCCCGTGGCCGGGGCCGGACGAGTGGCGGATACTGCCGGCCGGTATCCGGGAACGGCTGCTGCGCGGCCTGCTCGGCAGTGACGTCGTCGGCTTCCACACCCGGCGCTACGCCCGCCACTTCGTCCTGTGCGCCCAGGACCTGCTCGGCCTCGACGTCGACCTGGACAACCTGCTGGTCTTCGTCGGCGACCGGGTCGTGCGGGCCCGCTACTACCCGATCTCGGTGGACACCGCCGTCCTGGAGGCGACGCTGAGCACGGAGGAGGTCGCCGGGCACGTCGCCATGCTGAGGTACGCCTTCCTCGACGGCGACCGGCGGCTGATCCTGCGGGTGGACCGCACCGACCCGAGCAAGAACGTCGTGCGGGGCTTCCTGGCCTTTGGCGCGCTGCTCGACCAGTATCCGGAGCTCGTCGGGAAGGTCAGCTTCCTCGCCCTGCTCCAGCCCAGCCGCACCGACGTGCCCGAGTACGCCGACTACATCGCGCTGATCGGCGCGGTGGTGGCGGAGATCAACGCCCGGCACACCAAGGACGGCCGGCAGCCCATCGACCTGCGGATGGCCGAGGACTTCCCGCTCGCGGTGGCCGCCTACTCGATCTGCGACGTGATCCTGGTCAACGCGCTGGCGGACGGCATGAACCTCGTGACCAAGGAGGTCGCGGTGGTCAACCGGCGCGGTGGCGTGCTGGCCCTGTCGGAGAACGCCGGCGCCCACGAGGAGCTGGGGGAGTACGCGGTCACCCTGCATCCCTTCGACGTGCAGCAGATGGCGGACGCCCTGTACGAGGCCCTGACCATGCCGCTGGAGGAGCGGCAGCGGCGGCTGGCCGCGGCGGCCGAGCAGGTGCGCACGCACGACGTGGGACGCTGGCTGAGCGACCAGCTCGACGACCTCGCCCAGCTCGCCGGCTACCTGTGAGAACCCGCGGAGGACCCGTCCGAGGACTTGCCTGAGGATGAGGACCTGGCGTTAGGGCCCCGCCTGAGGAGCCGCGCCGAGCCCGGGTCCTGACCCGGAACCGGTCCGATCATTACCGTGGGTGACCGGCGGGATTCTGCCGTGGCTTACCGGTAGTCTCGGTCGGTGACAGCAGCCGCCGTCGGGGTTGGCTGATCGTTGACGGGCTGAGGAGCTTTACGTGGCAAGTTCCAGCGGTCACCACAAGGCGAACGCGGGTTCGTGGACCGCGGTTTTTCTGATCATTGCGGCGTTCACGGTCGGCGTCTTCGCTCTCGCCCTGCACTCGGTACCGCTGTGGATCGTCACCGGCGTGGCCCTGGTCGTCGGCCTGATCACCGCCGTCGCCTCCCAGATCATGGAACAGGCGTACTGACACCCGCACGCACCCCGCATGCGCCCCGCACGCACCCCGCGATCGCGGGGGACACCCGGAAGAACAATCATGTCTGCCCGGTCCGGCCGGGCAGGCTCCGCCGCCGCGCACGGCGGCTGACAACCGCGCCGTAGGCCGATGCCCGCGGCCCGCGGCGCGGCATGAGGCGTCCTTCGTCGTCCTTCTTCGTC
>NZ_CAKKTL010000304.1:0-3112 GCF_920664355.1 Protofrankia sp. CiP1_Cm_nod2 | reverse complement strand
GCTGGTGCTGATGCTTCGTCGGTTTCGTCAGTACAGCGGCTTGCTTCGCTGGCAGCACGGCTCCGCCGGTACCGAGGCTTCGCCGCGGCGGCGTCAGTGGCTGCTGGAGCCGGCCAGCGAGCGTGGGGTGACGAACGAGACCAGCCGGGTCGTGCTCGGCCCCAGCTCCGCCCAGCGGCCCACGGCCAGGTCCTCGACGGCCAGCGCCGCGGTGGGGAAGGTGGGCAGCCGCGAGCGTTCGCCGACCGGGAGCAGGCCGGTGGCCAGCGCGTGGATACCCGGGTTGTGGCCGACGAGCAGGACGGTGGGGACGCCGTCGTCGAGCTCGCGGAGGCGGTCGAGCAGGTCCGACACGTCGGCGAGGTAGAGCCGGTCCTCGGTCAGCACCGGGACGGCCGCCGGCAGGGCTCCGGCGATCTGCTCGACGGTCTGCCTGGTCCGGCGGGCCGAGGAACACAGCACCAGGTCGGGGGTGAGCTGGTCGGCTGTCAGGTGCTCGGCGATGAGCCGGCAGGCGGACCGGCCGCGCGGCGACAGCGGGCGGTCGGCGTCCGACATGCTGCCGTCGGCCCAGTCGGACTTGCCGTGGCGCAGCAGCAACAGGCGACGCGGCGGCCTCACCGCGCGGCCCGTGGGGAGAGACCCGTGGGGAGAGGGAGACCGGCAGACACCCGGACGCCGCGACCGGGCGCGGGACGAGGCGACACGCAGCTCCTCCTCGGACGGCGACGACACGCAGCCTGCCCATCTCGGACCGGGGCGTCAATGGTTCTTTTCTACGCCCGCCGCGGGGCGCCCGCCTCGTCCGGCGGCATCTCGCCCGCATGGGAAGCCTCACGCACCCGGACGAGGGAAGCCTCGTCGGCCGTGCCGCGCCGGCCGGTGCCGCGCCGATCGTTGTCGATCATCGGTGCCCCGGCCATGGCGCCGGGCGAGGCACTCGCTCACATCGACGGCTCGCATCGACGGCGGTGCCTCACCCGAAGTGGTGAAAAATATCCTACGGTGGAGCTAGAAATCAGCCGTAAGGATCAGCTGGTCGCGTATGTGGAAAGCAGCAGGCGGTCGGCAAAGGCAAGGGCGTCGTCCGCGCTGAGCCGGCCGCGGGGAACCACGGAATTGCGTTCGTCCGAGGTAAGCCCGCCCCACACGCCGTGTTCCTCCTGGCGGAATAAGGCGGTCGCGAGACAGGCCCGCCGCACGGAGCAGCTGGCGCATACTTTCCGGGCCCGGGTTTCCGCCGCCGCCCGGGCCTTGGTGTTACGCCCGTCCGGCGGGAAGAACGCGTCGGGATCCCCGTCCCGGCAGGCGGCTTCCTGCCGCCAGTAGGCGGGCCAGCCAGCGCCGTAGGGCTGCGGCGGAAGGTCGCGTCCGGGCAGGACGGGTACGCCGGCGCTCATGAGATTCCGCCGATTCTGCCACTATCGAGGCACAATCCGGTCCGATGGTGGTAGGCGGCAGCGCTACCTGTAGGCAGCAGCCGCGGATGACTCAGCATGATGTCTCCTCGGGACGTCGCTTGCGGCGGGCATGACAATGCGCGGCAACGAGTGGATGTGTTGGAAAGCACACCGACTCCTCTGCTCGCGTGGAACCACAACCTCAGGGAGGGACGGAGCCAGGGTTGTCCGGCATGAATTGCGCACGCCTGGACACCCTCTTCGTCGGAAACGAACCCGTCTCGTCTCGTTAACCGAGGAACGTAGACGGCTCTCGACGGGATAGCAAGGGTTCCGGAACGCCCGCGTCCGCAGTATGTGCGAGACATCCGGTTCCGGCCGCGCTGATCGACGTTCCGTTGTCCAGTCGCAGCGTTGGGTATGCGTACTACCACTCGTAGTAGATGCCCGGTGGTGTCAAACCGGGCATCCTGGCTTCCCGCGCGCCCCCGGGGGATCGGAGAGCGTGTTCCCGACGATCGCAAGGGTGAGCAGAATCACAACTATGATCGTCGGCGGCACGTGGCGCAGAGTCTACGGTCAGAGCGCCCAAGGTGATGGGATCATGTTTTCCGGCCGGCCGGAAGCTGCAGGTCCTCCGGTCTTCAGACCCGTCCGATGCGATAGTCGCCCGACCAGATGTCCTGGTACTGGACGTTGGTGCCGGGGCGACGCGAAACGATCATCTGCCCGTTCCCGGCGTAGATGGCATCGTGGTAGGCCTCCCCCTCGGCGTCGAGGAAGAAGACCACATCTCCCGGCCGGGCCTCGGCGGAGCCGACCGGCCGCAGCGCGGCGAACTGGTCGTAGGTGGTACGGGGAATCGAGACACCGGCCTGGGCGTACGCGTACTGGACCAGGCCGGAGCAGTCGAAGTCGTCCGGCCCGGCGGCACCGTAACGGTACGGTTTGCCGATCTGCCGCTCGGCGGCCGCGAGTGCCGCCGTCGCGGCCGAGGTGGACGCCCCCACCGGAACCGCTGCCGCCGCCGGAGTCACCACCAGCGTCGCTGTCGACGCCACTGCCGACACCACTGTCGACGTCACTGTCGGGGCTGTTGCCGGCGTGGGTGCCGCTACCGGTGAGGCTGGCGCGCCGAAGAGCGCATCCCAGGTCCGCGGGCCGACCACGGTGTCGATGGCCAGCCCGGCGCTGGCCTGGAAGGCGCGGACGCCGTGTGCGGTCCGCGGGCCGAACCACCCGTCGGCGAAGATCCCGAGCCGGATCTGGAGCCGCACCACCGGGTCACCCTGGCTTCCCCGGCGCAACGACCGGCCGGGGAACCCCCGCCCGCCAGCGGACGACTCCCCTCCGCTTCCAGAAGACTCCCATCCGTTATCAGAGGATCCCCATGCGCCCCCGGAGGATTTCCATACGTCATCAGAGGGATCCTGTCCGCTGCTGGAGGACTCCCCCCTGCCGCCGGCGGACGCCTGTCCGCCGGCGGCTGACGCCTGTCGGCTGCCGGTCGACTTCTGCTTGTCACCGGTATGCCGCTTCCCGCTGGTGGCGGACTTCTGCCCGGTGCCGCCGGTGGACTTCTGCCCGGTGCTGCCGGCGGGCTCCTGCCCCTCCGCCCAGGCCGTCGCCGCGGGCCCCTGCCCCGTCGGGGCGTCCAGGGCCTGTCTCTTATACACATCTCCGAGCCCACGAGACAAGAGGCAATCTCGTAT
>NZ_CAKKTL010000303.1:0-5486 GCF_920664355.1 Protofrankia sp. CiP1_Cm_nod2 | reverse complement strand
CTCGCCGGCTTCGCCGCCGCGCCCGTCGCGCCCGCCGCCGGGCCGGCCGAGCCCGTCGGCCCGGTCGGCCCGGCGGGTCCCGTGCCCCCGGCCCACGTCCTCCGCCGGCGTAAGCGGAGGGTCACCCGCGCCCTCTACTGGGACGACGACGCCCGCCGCGAACTGCCCTTCGGCTCGTTCACCGGACGTGCGCTGGCCCGCCGCACGGTCGCGGCGGCGCTCACCGCCGACCAACTCGCCGACGTCGCCGCCGACCTGGACGCGGCCACGATCGTCACCGACGGTCACTACGAGTCGGCGCCGGACGGTGACGGCGAACCGCTGTGGTGGGTGTCGTCGCCGGTCAGCCAGCCCGACCCGGCCGCCTTCTTCGCCCCGACCGCCCAGGTCGACCCGTTCGGCCTCGGCATCTTCGCCGGCCTGGACGTCCACGCGCTGCTGCCCGAACGGCTGCTGGTCACCCGCGCGGCGGCCGTGCCGGGAACCGACCGCTTCACCGCCGACCCGGCCGGGCCGCGGTGGAACCTGTCGCGTGCCACCAACGACTACCGGACGCTTACGCCACGGGCTGTCACCGACCCGCACGGCACGGTCGCGGCCGCCCGGTTCGACGCGCTCGGCATGGTGACCGCGACCCGGCTGACCGGCGCCGCCGGGGAGGGCGCCCCACCAGGCGAGTGGGACCACGAGTACACCCTCGACCTCGCCGCCTGGGACGAGCGGGGCGTCCCGAACTCGGTCCGCACCCGGTCACGGACCGCCGACGCCGCTGGCAGCGACTGGACGGAGTCGGTCACCTACTTCTCCGGGGCGGGCGTGGCCGTCCAGACCAAGGCGCAGGCCGAGAGCGGCCCGGCGCCGTTCCGCGACCCGGCCGGCGCGCTGGTTGTCGACCCCGCGACCGGGCGGGCGGCCGTTCGGGACATGGCCGGGCCGCGCTGGATCGGCACCGGCCGCACCGTCTTCGACGGCAAGGGCCGGCCCGTCCGCCGCTTCGACCCCTACTTCGCCCCGGACGACCGCTACGACACCGAGACCGAGCTGGTCGAACTGGGCTTCCCGACGACGCTGCGTTACGACCCGGTCGACCGGGCCACCCGAATCGACTTCCCGGACGGCACCCACACCAGGGCCGAACCGGGGATCTGGTCCGTGCGGACCTTCGACCGCAACGACACGGTCGCCGACTCGGACTGGCTGGCCGCCCGCACCGCGCCCGGCGCCACCGACGAGGAGAAGGCCGCGGCCGCGGCGTCGCTGGCACACGCCGGCACACCGACGACCGCGCGGCTCGACGCCCTCGGCCGCACGGTCGAGACCGTCGAACGCAACGGCACGGCCGACCTGGTGACCACCACCGTCTTCGACATCGACGGGCGGGTGCTGTCGGTGACCGACCCGCGTGGGGTCGTCGTGGCGACCCACGGTTACGACCTGCTCGGCCGCCCGCTCGTCACGACCAGCCCGGACGCCGGGACCAGCCGGACGATGCCGGACGCGCTGGGACGGCCGTTACGCGAGTGGCACGGCTGCGGCCCGTGGACGCCGGCGGCGGCGCCGTACGAGGTGCGGGCCCGCCCGGAGTACGACCTGTTCGGCCGCCCGGTGCGGACCTGGGTGCGCGACACCACCCTCCCCGCCCCAGCGCCTATCGGCCTGTCTCCCGATGGCCCGGTGGGCGCCGGGGCGGTCGGTGGGGGACCGGCCGCCGGGCAGCTGGCGGCGCCGGGCGAGGTCTGCCGGTCGGTCATCGGCTACGGCGACGACGACCCGGCCGCCGCCGGCCCCCGCTACCTGCTCGGCGTGGCCCAGCAGACGTTCGACGGCGCCGGGCTCGCCGAGACCCTGCGCCGGGACTTCCGCGGCAACATCACCGGGTCGGCGCGCCGGTTCGCCGTCGCCTACGACCGGGAGCCCGACTGGACGGGCGTGGCCACGGCGGCGCCCACCCCGGAAAGCCGCCTCGCCGCGGCCTCGGCCGCGTTGGAGGCGGCCCCGGGCAGCCTGACCACCAGCGTGTTCGACGCGCTGAGCCGCCCGGTCACCACCACGGCGGCGGACGGCGGCGTGCTGGCCGTCCGGTACAACCCGGCCGGCCTGGTCGACCATCTGGAGGCCACCCCCCGCGGTGGCAGCTCGCAGACAGTCGTCGACAGCGTCGTCTACGACGTGAAACGGCGCCGGGAGAAGACCGTGTTCGGCCCCGCCGGGTCCCACGCGACCGTGACGACGAGCTACGACGAGCGAACCCACCGGGTCACCCGCATCCGCACCACCAGGACCGGCCCGGCCGGCGGCCAGGACCCCGTCCAGGACCTGCGGTACGGCTACGACGCCGCCGGCAACATCCTGCGCATCACCGACAGTGCCCAGCAGGCGAACTTCTACCGCAACACGGTGGTGACCGCCGACCGGGTCTTCGGCTACGACGACCTCTACCAGCTCGTCACCTCCGAGGGCCGGGAGCTCGCCGGGACGGGCCACACCACCGCCGCCGCCGACCGGCGGCCCCCCGTCCGCGACCTGCCCGACCCGAACGACCTGACCGCCGTCGTCCGCTACGTCGAGACCTTCACCTACGACCACGGCGGCAACCTGACCGAGCTACGCCACCGGCAGCTCGCGGCCGCCCCCGGAGCGGAGTGGACCCGGACGAACGTGGTGGCGGCGGCGAGCAACCGGCTGGTGTCCTCCCAGGTCACCGGCGCGTCGACCGCCGCGGAACCGGCCGGCTACGACGGCCGCGGCAACACGCTCACCCTCGGCGGGCTGGTATTCACCCCCGGCTGGCGCGGGCAGCCGGTCCGCTGCGTCGCCCACGGCACGCTCACCGCCTACTACCAGTACGGGCACGACGGGCAGCGGGCCCGCAAGGTCGTCGTGAAGAACAACGGCAACCGGCTGGAGGAACGCCGGTATGTCGGCGCCGCCGAGTTCGACACCACCACCGTCGCCGGCACCCTCACCGAGGCGCACGAGACCCTGCGGGTGGAGACCGGCGGCGGTGTCACCGCCCTGCTCGAACGCCCCACCATGATCGCCGGCCAGCCGGTCGCCGGCACGACCGCGGCCGGCGCGCCGCTGACCCGCTACCAGCTCGGCGACCACCTCGGCAGCACCAACGTCGAACTGGACGACGCCTGGAACGTCCTGAGCTACGAGGAGTTCCACGCCTACGGCACCACCGCCTACGAAAGCGCCCGCCCCGGCGCCGGAATCAGCCTGAAACGCTACCGTTTCACCGGCGCCGAACGCGACGACGAAACCGGCCTCCAACTCCACGGCGCCCGCTACTACGCCCCCTGGCTGGGCCGCTGGACCGCCCCCGACCCCGTCGGCACGGCCGGCGGGCTGAATCTGTACGGCTATGCCCATGCCGCCCCGACCGCCAATGTCGACCGTTCCGGCCTGGATCCGGACCCGGCCGACGAGGAACGCCGGCAGGACGACAAAAGAATCGAAAGCCTCGGCATCAACCGGCAGCAGCTCGTCGACTTCGCCACGATGCGCCGCGGCGACTTCATCGACAGGTACGGCCTGCGTTTCTGGTGGAACTTCCCGCGGGAAAAGGCCCGGGAACTACCGGGCGAGCTGTTGTACCGGGTCCTCCCGAAAACGGATCAGACGCGCTACCTCCAGCCCAGCGGACGAATCGCGACCAACACGGACGAGTCCGCCAGCAGAGCCCGGGAGTTCAATCCGGGAACGCCCATCGGCGGGGTGGTGCGAAGCGCCGCACACGCGCTCGGCGCGTCCCCGGAGGACGCGGAGAAATACGGCCAGGTCGGCGATCTGGCCGAAGGGCTGCTCCCGGCCGCGGCGGCCGGCGCCGCGCGGATCAGAGCGGCCAGAGCGGCCAGAGCGGCGGAACGGCCCGCCGCTGCCACTGGTACCAGTACCACTGGTAGCGGTAGCGGTAGCGGTAGCGGTAGCGGTAGCGGTAGCGGTGGTAGCGGCCCGCCCGCCGGCCGTCCGGCCTCACCTGGGGGCCAACCCACCGGGGCGCCGCCGGCACAGCCGCCCGCGGCGCCGCCCGTGTCCGGCGGGCCCACGATCTGGGGGCAGGGCAGCGTGATCCAGGGCAGAGGCGCGGAAGCCGCCATGGCGTCCGCCACACCCGGCACGCATTTCTACGGCAACTTCCGCCGCTTCGACCGTGCTGTCTACGGGCCGGGCGGGCGGGACGCGCCGGCGCTGGAGGCCGGCCAGCTCAAGTCGGTCGACACCGCGAAGAAGACGTATCAGGGCGCGGGGCTGACCAGAGTCATCGAGAACGCGGCGGGTGACATTGCCGGTGTCGGCGAGAGCACCTGGACGGGTGGCGGCCACACCATGACCATCGGCCCGGAAACAGCGCGGGTACTCGACGTGGTGATCCCGGACACCCCACTGACCCCGGCGCAGGAGGCCGCAATCGACACCGCGGTGGCCGGGGCCGCGAGCATGGGCGTCCAGGTACGCATTTATCGCGTCCACTGACGTCACTGACGTATGGCCACGGACGTAGTGCCGGGCGCCGCGCGGCCGGCGGATATGAGGGATTTGAGATCGTGATGCTCAGCCGATGACGAGTCGTTCGCCGCCGAAGTCGGCGATGATCTCCAGGCGTCCGCCGAGGGCCCTGACAGAGGCGGCAAGCGTGCGCAGTCCGCTGGCGTCGACGGTGGCCCGTTCGATCGCGAAGACGCGTTCCTGACGGACGTGCATGCGGTCGGCGACCTCCGCCTGGGTCAGGCCGAGGCGGCGACGCATCTCGGCGAGCCGATGGGCGCGGTTCTCGGCGACGAGCCGCCGGGTACCGGACTCGGCCTCCTGACGGTCGGCGTCGTCAGGGAAGAACTCCGCCAGGAAGCTGTCCTTGTCGTAGTTGTGAACCTCACTCACTGGTCACGCTCCTTGAGGTAGACGGCGTAGCGGGCTTCGGGCACCGGCCACTTTTCGGAGCGGGTCCGTCGCGAGCCCTGGCCAGCCGGTTGTGAGGAGTCAGTACCTCGGATGTCTTCGGCATCACCCCAAATGGGGGTAATCCGGGCGGCTTACGTATCAGGTGGTTGTGAGGGAGAGGGCGAGGAGGGTGTAGGTGGCGGTGGGTGGGGTCTGGATGGTGATGCGGGGGGTGGTGGTGAGGTCGAGGCCGCCGGCGTCGAAGGTCAGGGGTGCAGGGGTGGCTGGGCCGGCGGTCTGGGTGGCGGGGGCTCCGTCCGCGATGGTGATCGTGACGGGAGTGGTGGCGTCGGTCCAGACGAGGATCTTCGCCAGTTTCAGGGTGCTGCGGCGCAGGGCGTAGGGCAGCCGGTCGCGGGAGACGTCGAGGATGAACGGGGTGGGGGTCGACCTGTTGCGGGCCCAGGTGTCGGCGTGTTCGGCGCGCAGGTCGACGAGGTGGAGCAGGTCGGGGGCGGCGAGCAGGCGCGGGGCCGGCCGCGCCGCCGCGGCGGCGGTGTCGGCGGCCGGCGGGCGGGCCAGCAGGGTGTCGACGTGCTCGC
>NZ_CAKKTL010000302.1:0-5552 GCF_920664355.1 Protofrankia sp. CiP1_Cm_nod2 | reverse complement strand
AGGGCCTATCCGGCTGAACAGTGCGTGATGGTATCTTTACGCGTGGCTGAGGGGCGCCACCGAGGCTGTCCGGCCGGACGGGTACACGAGGGGTACGCGGCGTGGTTTTCGCCCGCTCGGCGGCCGGGACCGCTGCGCCCTCAGGCCGGAGAGCGGGCGGGATGGCCCTGACGCGTTCGTCGGACCGGATCCCTCCGGTTCTCCCGGCTGTGCCGACAGCCGGCTGACCGCGGTTTGGGTCGTTTTTGGTGGGCGTCGGTCGCCCGGGCACCGCCGCTGTGACGGCGCGTCCGCGCACCCGCGTCCGCGGCGGGCAGCCGGCCATGGCCTGGCGGCCTGGCGGTAGCGGTTGACGCCTAGCGGTAGCGGTTGGTGTCGATGTCGTAGCGCTCCTGGAGCGGGACCAGCGTGTGCAGTGGCGCGGTCAGGCTCGCGACGGTGTCGGGGTCGAGGATGTCCTGCACGAGCAGGGCGCACGCGAGGTCCGCGCAGAGCTCCATCACCCGCTGGTCGGTGCCGGCGTCCACGGAGTCGATCGTCGTGTGGCAGGACGGGCACAGCCGCCAGAAGCCCTCGGCGGCGCTGCGGCGTATCAGCGTCCACACCCGGCGGCGCCCCGTGCGCACGGCGCTGTTGAACGCGATCTGCATGGCGTCCTGGTGGGCGGTCTCGTCCCGGGTGAGCGCGGCGACCAGCAGACGGTCGTAGGTCCGCAGGCTGTCGGCGTCGTGACAGCGCCGTGCCAGCGCCGGCAGCGCGGCAAGAACCCGCTTGACCTCGGATCCGAACGGGCCGAGATCCGGTTCGTGCCCGCGGCTGCGGGGGTAGACGGCGCGCCAGGGCCGCAGCAGCGCGGCATACTCCGACCTGGTGAGAATCGGCTTGGCGTAGGCGGCCGCGATCGCGTCCCGGACCGCCTTGAGCGCGGTCGCGGTGACGTTCGGGTCGACTGTCACGTAGTCGTCGATGCCGGCGAGGTCGTCGGCGTAGATGGCCGACAGGGCGTCGAACGCGGCAAGGACCTCGATGACCAGTGGCGCGTCCGGTGAGAGTGCCTTGTCCCGCGCGGTGGCGAGTTGGGGTGTGTTGCGCCAGGCCAGGGCCAGCTGGTTGAGTTCGGCGTCACTGGTGTGCACGAGTTGGGCGAGGATCGCGAGGATCCCGCGGAGATTGGGATGATTCTCCAGCCTGTCGATTCGACGGAAACGCAGAATCATGCCGGTTTCCCCGGCTTCGCGCAGGCCATGTCACGTTTTCGTATTCCAACGATGACGCCGAGTAGTATTTCTCTCCGTGGTGGCTCTGGCATCTGCTGTCGGGTCGGGCTGTCGGCAGCCGTCACATCGCCTCCTCACGAGGCCCTTAGGTCGCGCCTGGCGGTCGGTTGGCCACTGGTTGGCCAAAGGCCCCGTTCTTCCTGGCCATCCGACTGGGATCATAGCCGTCGGGGCGAATAGATTGGACCATGGTCTCGGCAGCATGTACGTCGGATGAACCCTACGGCAACTGGCGCACCGATAGTAGCCGCAACGATGGTAGCCGGCGGACGCGGGCCAGCGACAGGAAAGGGGCGCGAGCAACTGTGACCGATATCTCGGCGCTGCGGGGGGCGGGGATTGCCGTCAGGCGCGCGGACGGCCGGGCGGTGACCCGGAATGACTGGTTGGACTCCCGTCACTCGTTCGCGTTCGGTCGCCACTATGATCCGGCCAACACCCATTTCGGCCTGCTGCTGGTCAGTAACGACGACCATGTCGCTCCCGGTGGCGGCTTTGCCACTCACTCGCACCGGGACATGGAGATCGTGACCTGGGTGCTGGAGGGTGAGCTCCTGCACACGGATTCCACCGGGACCCATGGCACCATCCGGCCCGGGGTCGCTCAGCGTATGAGCGCCGGCACGGGGATTACGCACGCGGAGACGAACGCGGCCGGCGCCACCGGCGGCCCGGGGACGCCCGACGCCCTGGACGATCCGGGCACCGTCCACTTCATCCAGATGTGGGTGACCCCCGACCATACCGGGATCACGCCCAGTTATGCCCAGCGGGATGTGGCGGACGCCCTCGCCACCGGCGAGCTGGTGGCGATCGCCGGCGGGGCGGGCTCGAGCGCCGCCATCGACATCCAGCAGCGCAACGCGGTCCTGCACGCGGCGCGCCTGCCCGCCGCCGGCCGGGTGAGCCTGCCGTCCGCGCCGTGGGTGCACCTGTTCGTCGCGCGCGGCACGGTCACGCTGGAGAGCGCGGGCGAGCTCGGCACCGGGGACGCGGCCCGGATCAGGGGCTGTGACAGCCTCGCGGTGGCCGCCGAGGCCGGGCCGGCGGAGATCCTGGTATGGGAGATGCACACCGCGCTGG
Source organism: Protofrankia sp. CiP1_Cm_nod2 (assembly GCF_920664355.1). Taxonomy (NCBI): domain Bacteria; kingdom Bacillati; phylum Actinomycetota; class Actinomycetes; order Frankiales; family Frankiaceae; genus Protofrankia; species Protofrankia sp. CiP1_Cm_nod2. The sequence goes on along the minus strand of NZ_CAKKTL010000302.1, from coordinate 3,192 downwards.
GACGCTGACCGGCCGCCGGCCGGCCAGACCGACCGGCCGGCGGCCGGCGGTCGGTCGGCGGCCGGTGGAGTTTCGGCGCCGCGTGGCGCCTCCTGGTGCTACGCCTCCCGCAGCCGGTACCGGTGGATCGCGTCCTCGACGACCGTTGCCTTGATCGCGCCGTGGCGGGTCAGGGCCTCCAGCGTCGCCACCGTGATCGACTCGGCGTCGACGTGGAAGTGGCGGCGCAGCGCCGCCCGGGTGTCCGAGCGCCCGTAACCGTCGGTGCCCAGGGAGGAGTAGTCCTGGGGGATCCAGCGGGAGATCTGGTCCGGCACCGCCCGCATCCAGTCACTGACGGCGATCACCGGCCCGGGTGCCCCCTGCAGGAGCCGGGTCACGTACGGCCGGCGTTCCACCGAGTCCGGGTTGAGCAGGTTGTGCTCCTCGCAGCTGAGTGCCTCGCGGCGCAGCTCGTTCCAGGAGGTCACCGACCACACGTCCGCCTGTACGCCGAAGTCGTTCGCGAGCAGCTCCTGGGCGTCCAGCGCCCAGCGCATCCCGGTGCCGCTGGCCAGCAGCTGCGCGCGGGGCGGCTCGGCGTCCGGCGCGCCGGCTTCGGGGGAGCCGGCCTCCGCCGGCGGCCGTACCGGCAGGCCCGCCTCGGCGAACGGCCGGAACAGGTACATGCCGGCGAGTATCTGCGCCGGGTCGGCCCCGGCCGGCTCGGCCGGCTGCGGGAACGGCTCGTTGTAGACGGTCAGGTAGTAGAAGACGTCCTCGTCGCGCTCGCCGTACATCCGGTCGAGGCCGTCCCGGACGATGTGGGCGACCTCGAAGGCGAACGCCGGGTCGTAGGCCACGCACGCCGGGTTCGTCGAGGCGAGCAGCAGGGAGTGGCCGTCCTGGTGCTGGAGGCCCTCGCCGTTGAGGGTCGTGCGGCCCGCGGTGGCACCGAGCAGGAAGCCGCGGCCGAGCTGGTCGCCGAGCGCCCACATCTGGTCACCGGTCCGCTGGAACCCGAACATCGAGTAGAACACGTACACCGGGATCATGTGCACGCCGTGGGTGGCGTACGCGGTGCCCGCGGCGACGACCGACCCCATCGAACCGGCCTCGTTGATTCCCTCGTGCAGCATCTGGCCGGTCTCGGACTCCTGGTAGGAAAGCAGGAGCTCGCGGTCCACAGCCTCGTAACGCTGACCGTGCGGTGAATAGATCTTGGCGGTCGGGAACATGGCGTCCATACCGAAGGTACGCGCCTCATCCGGAATAACCGGGACGAACCGGGCGCCCATCTCCTTCGTCTTTATCAGGTCCTTGAGCAGCCGGACGAAGGCCATGGTGGTGGCCACCGGCTGCTTGCCCGAGCCCCGCCGCAGGTCACCGAAGATGGACTCCGGCGGCTGCGGGAGGGGCCGGGCGCGCACGACCCGCCGCGGCAGTGTGCCGTCCAGCACGGCCCGCCGTTCCCGCATGTACTGGATCTCCTCCGAATCCGGGCCGGGATGGAAGTAGGGCGGCAGGGGGCCTTCCAGCTCGGAGTCGGGAATGTCCAGGTAGAGCCGGTCGCGGAACTCCTTGAGATCGGCCTTGGAGAGTTTCTTCATCTGGTGCGTGGCGTTGCGCGCCTCGAAGTCCTTGCCCAGCGTCCAGCCCTTTATGGTGTGGGCGAGGATGACGGTGGGCTGGCCGGCGTGCTCGGTCGCCGCCTTGTAGGCCGCGTACAGTTTGCGGTAGTCGTGCCCGCCGCGGGAGAGTTTGCGCAGCTCGTCGTCGGACAGGTCCTTGACCATACGGCGCAGCCGCGCGTCCGCGCCGAAGAAGTGTTCCCGGATGTACGCGCCGGACGATGTCGTGTAGGTCTGGAACTGGCCGTCCGGGGTGGTGTTCATCCGGTGGACGAGCACCCCGTCGGTGTCCTTGGCCAGCAGCGGGTCCCAGTCGCGGCCCCAGACCACCTTGATGACGTTCCAGCCGGCGCCGCGGAACAGCGACTCCAGCTCCTGCATGATTTTCCCGTTGCCGCGGACCGGCCCGTCGAGGCGCTGCAGGTTGCAGTTCACGACGAAGATGAGGTTGTCGAGCTCCTCGCGCGCGGCGATGCCGAGCGCGCCGATCGACTCCGGCTCGTCCATCTCGCCGTCACCGAGGAAGGCCCACACCCGGCTGCCGGAGGTGTCCTTGATCCGCCGGTTCAGCAGATAGCGGTTGAACCGGGCCTGGTAGATGGCGTGGATCGGCCCGAGGCCCATCGAGACGGTCGGGAACTCCCAGAAGTCGGGCATGAGCCGGGGATGTGGATAGGAGGACAGCCCGCCGGGCTCGCCCTCCCGACGGAACGCGTCGAGCTGCGCCGCGGTCAGCCGGCCCTCGAGAAAGGCCCGGGCGTAGATACCCGGTGAGGCGTGTCCCTGAATGAACACCTGGTCGCCCGAGTCACCGCCGGGCCCGCCGGTCAGGTTGTCCTTGCCGCGGAAGAAGTGGTTGAATCCCACCTCGTAGAGAGCGGCGCTGGACGCATATGTCGCGATATGCCCGCCGACGCCGTATTCGGGACGGTTCGCGCGGCTCACCATGATGGCCGCGTTCCAGCGGACATAGGCCCGGATGCGCCGTTCGATGTGCTCGTCCCCGGGGAACCACGGTTCCCGCTCCGGCGGGATGGTGTTGATGAAATCGGTGCTGGTGAGCCCGGGCACTCCGACGGCCTTCTCCCGGGCCCGTTCCAGCAGCTTCAGCATGAGGAATCGGGCCCGGCCACGGCCCTGCTCGTCGATCACCGCGTCCAGGGACTCCAGCCATTCGCCGGTTTCGGACGGGTCGATGTCCGGCAACTGGCTGGGAAGCCCGTCGGTGATGACCGAGAACCTGCTGCCGCTGTCCTTCGCCACGTGTTCTCCCTGACGTCACTTGGTCGTTGCGCGCATGCTTCGTCGTGAGTGGGTCCCCTTCCATCGTGCTCTGTGCGGGGGGGCTCGTCACGCTTCCCGACGTTACTTGTGGCCCATCCGGTCGAAGAACACACGATCATGATTTTTCTCGAGTGCGTGGGGACGCCGGGGAGCCGGCCTGGACCGACACTCGCGGACACGCGCCGTCGTCGACGCGCCGCCCCGGCTTCCGGGCCTGCCGGCCCGGCGGTGGTGCCCGGCCACCGGGCCGGCAGGCCGTCCCGGCGGCACCCGGCTGCCGGCGTGGCCAGGGCGGGAC
>NZ_CAKKTL010000301.1:0-5573 GCF_920664355.1 Protofrankia sp. CiP1_Cm_nod2 | reverse complement strand
ACGCTGTTCTGCGACCTGGTCTACTGCGGGGACGAGCAGGCCGGCCCCGACCTGGTCGCACGGGCCGTACGGGACGGCGTGCGGCTGCTGAGCATGCCGGAATACCAGGGCGTGCTGGACCTGCGCGGCTACCTCAACCGGCAGACCCGCCGGCTGGAATCCGACCAGATCTACCCCCCGGAGCTGTACGTACCCCAACGCGCCACCCGCCTGGACGGACGGGACCGGCCGTCGTCACAGGACGCGCTCGCGGACGTGACCGGCTGGCTGACCACCGACCAGTCCCGGTTCGTCCTGATCCTCGGCGACTTCGGCCGGGGCAAGACCTTCCTGCTGCGCGAACTGGCCCGGCGGCTGCCCACCGACCGGCGGTACGTGACCCCGATGCTGATCGAGCTACGCGGGCTGGAGAAGTCGCACGACCTGGACACGCTGGTGGCGGCCCATCTGGCGAACAGCGAGCAGACCCGGTTCGACCTCGCGGCGTTCCGCTACATGCTGGACGCGGGCCGGGTCATCCTGCTCTTCGACGGGTTCGACGAACTGGCCCTGCGGGTGACCTACGACCGCGCGGCCGAGCATCTCGGCACGCTGCTGGCGGCCGTCCGCGGCCAGGCGAAGATCGTGCTGACCAGCCGCACCCAGTACTTCCTCACCGACGACCAGGTGTTCAAGGCCCTCGCCCAACGGGTCGACCTGATCCCGGGCCGGCGCATCGTCCGGATCGAGGACTTCACCGACACCCAGATCGAAAGCTTCCTGGTCCAGCGATACATTCGGGACCTGAGGGTGCGCACGACCGGCCCGACACCCGGCTCGGCGCCCGACCTGGCACACCACCGGGCCCAGGCCAGGCAGCGGGCCGACGAACGGATGACGCTGATCCGCGGCATCCGTGACCTGCCAGGGCTCTCGCGCAATCCCCGGATGCTGTCCTTCATCACGGCCCTGGAGGACAAGCGGCTGCGGCAGGCTCGCGGCGGCGACGGGACGATCCACCCGGCCAACCTGTACCGGGAGCTGGTCGACACCTGGCTCGACCACGAGGAGCGGCGCGCCCACCCGGGTGGAGCGTCACCCTCGCTGTCCAAGGCCGACCGGCTGGACGCGGCCACCCGCCTGGCCCTGACCCTCTGGGGCAGCACCGAACGTCACATCGGTGTGGAGGAGCTGTCGGCCACCGCCGCCGCGGTGCTCGCGAGCATGAGCAACCCGGCGGAACTCACCGGTGACGAGCTGACCCAGATGATCGGCTCAGGCACCCTGCTCGTGCGGGACGCCGACGGCCGGTTCTCGTTCATCCACTCCTCGGTGATGGAGTACCTGGTCGCCGCCGAGGCCGCCCGCCAGTTCGCCGCGGGCAGCGCGCGGGAGCTGCTGGGGGCTGGGAAGATGACGGAGCTGATGGCCGACTTCTTCGTGAACCTCATCGGACGCGACCAGGCCAGCAGATGGGCCCAGAACATGATCGACGACCCGCACGCCGCCACCGCTGCGAAGGCGAACGCGCTGCTCGTGGCCCGCCGGCTGGGCGTACGACTGCGTATCAGAGCAAAACTCGCCGGTGCCGACCTCGCCGGCCAGGACCTGTCCAATCGGTCGGACCTGCGGGAAGCCGACCTGCGCCGGGCGAACCTGACCGACACCCGGATCGCCCACACCGACCTGACCGGCGCCGACCTGCGCGAGGCGAACCTGACCGGCGCCACCATCGAGAACGCCACCCTCACCCACGCGGACCTCTCCGGAGCGCGGCTGTCCAGCACGAAAGTCCGTAACTCCCGCCTCGACGACGCCCTGCTCCGCGGAACACAACTCGACCACACCCGAATCGATCAGGCCAACCTATGCAGCGCCGACCTCACCGACGCGGACCTGTCCCACGCACGACTGACCGAGGTCAACCTCACCGACGCGGTCATAACGGGCAGCCGTTGGCACCGCACGGCCGTCCTCGGAGGACAGACCACACACCTCGGCAGCATGTCCGAACTGGCTGACGCCGCGGTAGCCGGCCGTGACCGCGCCCAACTGACCCCGCTTCCCAGGACCTCGCCCAGAAACAGGGCGGACGCGACAGCGGTGGCTTTCTCTCCGGACGGCACGCTCCTGGCGACCGGGACGCAGGATGGACCGGTCAGCCTGTGGGATGTCCGCACCGGCCGCCGACAGCGCATTCTCGCCGACCATACCCAGTTGGTGTCGTCGGTGGCATTCTCTCCGGACGGATCCACCATCGCCGCCGCGGCTGGCGACCGTACGGTACGGCTGTGGAACATAGCCACCGGCAGCCCCCTGCCGCCACTCACCGGCCACGCCGGCCCGGTACGGTCGGTGGAGTTCTCCCCCGACAGAACCACCATTGCCTCCGGATCGAACGACGGCACGGTACGCCTGTGGGACATCGTCACCGGTCTATGTCTACGTACCTTCACCGATAACGGCACAAGCTGGATGTCATCGGTGGCGTTCTCCCCGGACGGATCCACCATCGCCGCCGCGGCCGGCGACCGTACGGTACGGCTGTGGAACACCACCACCGGCAAGCCCCTGCACACCCTCCAAGGGCACACCAGGACAGTATGGTCCGTGCGGTTCTCCCCAGACGGAGCCGTCATCGCCTCCGGATCGAACGACGGCACGGTACGCCTGTGGAACGCTGCCACCGGGCACCTCCGACACGCCATCCCCAGCTCCCGCACGAGCTCGGTACGGTCGGTGGCGTTCTCCCCGGACGGAGCCACCATCGCCGCCGCGGCCGGTGACCGCGCAGTGCAGCTGTGGGATACCACAACTGGCGAACACCTGCGCACCCTCAGAGGGCACGCGGACACAGTGTGGTCGGTTCGATTCTCCCCGGACGGATCCATCATCGCCTCCGGATCGAACGACGGCACGGTACGCCTGTGGGACGCTGCCACCGGCGCCCTGATCGCCACGCTGCTCGGGCCCACCAAAGACACGTGGGCTGTGTTCCTGCCAGACGGCTCTTACAAACTCGCTGGCACAGCGGGTGACTCGTTTCAGTGGAAGATCAAAAATGTCCGCTTCGACATAGGCGAGCTTGATCCGTACGATCCGACCATCCGCCGGCTGCCCGAGGACGCGCCGTTGCCGCTGCCCGCGGGCTGGCACCCCGTCGCTCCCAAGGCCGCCCCACCGGCCCGCCTTCCCCCGCGGCCGCCGTCCGAGCCACCATCGCAGGGCCTGTTCCGCCGCCGCTGACCGGCAACAGAAGAACATCTGCATGACACGACGACGGTTCCCACTCGCGACCATGGCCGGCGTCCGCCGAGGGTAGGTGAAAACCGCTGTCGGGACGACGTTTTCTACCTACAGAGGCGGAAGCCGTAGGTGGAAAACGTTGCTATGACCACGGATTTGACCTACGGCTCGCCTCCGCGTCCGGTCATGCGGGCGGGACGGTGGGGCGTTCGATCGGCGCGCCGTCGCCGGGGAAGGGGCCCTGGAGCCGCCGGGCGAGGTCGGGGTCGCTCCAGACCTCCGCGGTGGAGCGCCACTGGGCGAGCGCCCGGGCGAACGGCAGCAGCGTGCCCGTCTCCGCGCCAGCGGCGAGATGCCCTAGAAGATCATCGACGCACCGGCGACGCTCGGCTGCCGGCAGCCAGTGCGGCCAGGCAGGCTCCTCGGCGACCCGTTCCTCCACGAGGGCGCGCTCCTCGTGGGCGAGCGTGCGGAACATATGCGCAATTACCCCGTTCCTGTGCCCCGGCCCTGCTGGCCTCTCGTGGCTGGCGTCAAAAAGTACTCTCGGGCTGGGTGTCGCGGAAGCAGGCCACGTAGTCGCGCCAGACGAGTTTTGCCGCGAGGACGTCCTCGAAGGTGTACTGCTCGGTCGGGGTGTGCCAGTCCAGGTCGGTGGCGACGAACTGGAGCAGCGCGCCGAAGGTGAGCTTCGGGCGGATGTACGTCTGGCTCCACGCCGAGGAGGAGATGTCGAGGCCCGCCGTGGCGTAGCCACGGGCGCGCAGGCGGGTGTCGGTGTCGGTGACGTCGTCGACGATGAACGTCACGTGGTGCAGCCCGGGCCCCTTGCGCCGCAGGTTCTCGGCGAGGACGGAGTCCGCTCTGAGCGGCTGCATGATTTCGATCTTGAAACCGGGGAAACCGATGTGCGTCAGACGGATGCCCGTCTCGTCGCTGTCACCGCCCTTGATGAACACGCCACCGAGCGTGTCCAGCAACAGAGGTGCCGCCTCTGCCATGTCCGGCAGGGCGATCGCCACGTGGTCGATCCGCCTGCCCCCCACAGCGCCACCGGAGGACGTGTCCACGCTCATTTTCGAACAGGCCAAACAACCATTTGTTGAAAATCTCGCGACGCCGATCCCGAGGTCAAGTTCGTCGCCTCCGGGACCCGCGGCCTTTCGGCGCCGCGACCGTGGCCGGCCGCGCGGCCGCTGCCGGACACGCGGCCGTGGCCGGTCAGAAGCCGAGTTTGCGGAGCTGGCGGGGGTCGCGCTGCCAGTCCTTGGCGACCTTGACGTGCAGGTCCAGGTAGACGGGGGTGCCGAGCAGGGCTTCGATCTGGGTGCGGGCGCGCGTGCCGACGTCCTTGAGGCGGGCGCCCTTCGCGCCGATGACGATCGCCTTCTGGCTCGGCCGCTCGACGTAGACGTTCACGTGGACGTCGAGCAGCGGCCGGTCCGCCGGGCGGTCCTCGCGGGGGATCATCTCCTCGACGACGACGGCGAGCGAGTGCGGCAGCTCGTCGCGCACCCCCTCCAGGGCGGCCTCGCGGACGAGTTCGGCGACCATCACCTGCTCGGGCTCGTCGGTCAGCTCGCCGTCGGGGTACAGCGGCGGGCCGGGCGGCAGGCGGCTGACCAGCACGTCCGCGAGCAGTCCCACCTGGAACGACGACACCGCGCTGACCGGCACCACATCGACGAAGTCCGCCAGCGCGCAGACCGCGAGCAGCTGCGCGCCGAGCGCGTCCCGGTCGGACACCAGGTCACTCTTGGTGACGACCGCGACCAGTGGTGTCCGCTTGGGCAGCCGGGCGAGCTCCCCGGCGATGAACCGGTCGCCCGGGCCCACCGCCTCGTTCGCGGGGACGCAGAAGGCGACCACGTCCACCTCGGAGAAGGTCGCGCGGACCACGTCGTTGAGCCGCTGGCCGAGCAGGGTCCGCGGCCGGTGCAGGCCGGGGGTGTCGACCAGGACGAGCTGGGCGTCGTCGCGGTGCACGATGCCGCGCACAGCATGCCGGGTCGTCTGCGGACGGCCGCTGGTGATGGCGACCTTCGAGCCGACGAGCGCGTTGGTCAGCGTCGACTTGCCCGCGTTGGGCCGTCCGACAAAACAGGCGAACCCGGACCGGAACGGTGCTCCGGCCTCCGCCGAGGCGGCCACTAGGTGGTCACCCGGCCCCGGGCCACCCCGTCGGAGCCGGCGAGGAACACCGGCACGCCGGTGCCGAACTCGCCCAGCACCAGCAGGTCGTCGACCTTCGGCGCACCCGGCACGCCCGAGCCCGGGGCGTCCGGCGCGCCCGGACCCGGCAGGCCGGCCGCGTTCGCCGCACCCGCGGCGTCGGCCGCACCCGCGGC
>NZ_CAKKTL010000300.1:4137-5748 GCF_920664355.1 Protofrankia sp. CiP1_Cm_nod2 | reverse complement strand
CGAACTGACCGCGACGATCACACCCCGGGACGGGGATGGCTGACCTGGCCGTCGAACTGTACGGAACGCGGGTAGGTGTGCTCACCGGCCCGTGGCGCACCTTCGACTTCGTCACGGACCCTGGCGCGGCCGCCGAGTTCGGCATCGACAGTACCATCCTGTCGGTGGCAATCCCGCCGGAAGCTGTCAAGTCACGTGAGACAGCTGGTCGTGACCCGGTGCTCTCGGACGAGACAGGACCCGAAGCCCACGGCAGCGTCCATCCAAGATCTTATTGCCTTCAGAAGCCCTTTGGCCACATCAGTCAATTCGCCCTACAAGGCAAGTTTGCCTGCTCCCTGACCTGGCCTGCTGGTTTGCCGGTGCCCCCAGGCATCAACGGTTATGATGCGCATCTTCTGCTCTACGGTGAGTGGCCGGCCGGGGCGGTGGGCCACTCACGGAAAAGCAGCTGCCATCATGAGGCGGTGAGCGCGGGGGACGTACCGATACCGAAGTCACAACAGGCGACAGCATAGTCACGGTTTTTATCAGCTACACCGAAGTGGACGAACCGTGGGCGGTGTGGATCGCCTGGCAACTGCGGGAGGCCGGCTACCGGCCCCGGCTGCAGGCCTGGCACTCGGTCCCCGGCAGCAGCTTTGTCGGCTGGATCAACGCGGAGCTCACCGCCGCCACCTGCGTACTCGCGATTCTCTCCCCGGCCTACGAAGGCTCGAGATGGTGCGGCGTCGAGCTGACCGCCGCCCTCGCCGACGCGGTCAGGGGAGACCGGAAGCTGATCCCTGTCCGGGTCGCCGCCTGCGAGATGCCGTCACTGATGCGGCCGTTCGGCCGAATCAGCCTGGTGGACCGCTCCGCCGCCGAGGCCCGGCATGCGCTGCTGACCGGGCTGGGCGCGGCCATCAACGGTGAAAAGCTGCCCACGGCCCCACCAACTCTATCCCGGTACGGCCGCTGGCGGCGGGTCGCCCCCAGCGTATCCGGGGCCGGACGACGAGCAGCTGACCGACCGTCTGCTGGACCTCGTCACCCAGGCCTGCCGGTCACGCTACCCGGACGCCCTCGTCGAGCAGATCACCCGCGGCGGGGGCATGCCGTATGTGAGCATGGACGGCCAGCGCGACGGGGAGCGGCGACGCTGGCCGGTCGCGGTCAGCGTCGAAACGCCGGGCTTGGACGTAGTGACCACTTTCCGCGAAAAGATCATTGAACCGGTCTACCGGCCCATGGACCCGTGGGTGGGCTCCGAACTGGTTCATCTCGGAAAGCCGGCGGCGGAGGAGATCCGCCGCCCTCCATCCCCTTCCGGATGGTGAATGGGCCACCGTCCTGCCGGATGGGAAGTACAAGACCTCCGGTGGGGACGTCCGTCCACTGCTGTGGTGGGCGGTCAAGCTCCGGAGGTTCGAGCTCGGCGAGCTCGCCGAGCTGGATCCCGCGTACCAGCCACTCGACCCGGACGCGCCCATACCGGGGCTGGGTCGAGTCCCCCGCGGGACGCCGCCGGCGGCACAGCCGCGAACGCCGCCCCAGCCATGGTGGCGACGGAGAACAGGCAAGCGACAGCGTCGATCTTCTTCTTGATTACGACGTCATTACGGTGCTGGC
>NZ_CAKKTL010000300.1:3592-4112 GCF_920664355.1 Protofrankia sp. CiP1_Cm_nod2 | reverse complement strand
GCCACCACCAGCAATGACCGCACAGCACGGCTGTGGGACACCACCACCGGACAAAACACCCACATCCTCACCAGCCACACCGACTGGGTGACCGCGGCGGCGTTCTCGCCCGACGGTGCCGCCCTCACCACCAGCAGCAACGACGGCACCGCACGGCTGTGGGACACCGTTACCTGGCGACTGCTCGTGACTCTCCATCCCCTGCCGGATGGCGAGTGGGCCGCCCTCCTGCCGGATGGGAGGTACAAGAGCTCCGGCGGGGACGTCCGTCCGCTGCTATGGTGGGCGGTCAAGCTACGCCGGTTCGAGCTCGACGAGCTCGCCGAACTCGACCCCGCCTACCAGCCGCTCGACCCGGTCGCGCCCATCCCCGGGCTGGGCCGGATCTCCCTCAGCACGCCGCCGGCGGCACAGCCGCAACAGCCGCGAATGCCGCCGCAGCAGCCACAGCGGCGAGGGGGAGCAGGCTGGCGATGACGCTGGTCCCCATCCTGATTACGGCGTCATTACGGCATCGGTA
>NZ_CAKKTL010000300.1:0-3442 GCF_920664355.1 Protofrankia sp. CiP1_Cm_nod2 | reverse complement strand
GGGCGTGCCGGAGAACTCTCCGTGAGGGGCGGGCGGGACGGGATTTTGTGCGGGCTGGTGGTGGTGTGACCCCCTGGGGCGGGGTGGGGACGGCGCGGTGAGGGCCGCTGGGCTGGGGGTGGTCGCAGGGCGTTACAACGGGGGGGCCGATAATTCGTTAGCGGCGGCGGCATCCGGCACCTGACCCCGGCCGAACCGGCATGATCACAATCTGTCACGGTCATGTTTTCGCGCGCCAGGCGACAGCCGGGGCACCCGGGAAGGCGGAACGGGAGCCCGGAAGCACGACAGGCGGCCCGGGGACGTCCAAGGGGGAACCCGGGGAGCACGCGGGAGGCCCGGGCCGCGTCGGCGGCCCCACGGACATGACGGGGAGTGAGAGGTATCAACACGGCCGGGATGTTGACACAACCGGGCCATCGACATGATCCCGACAGCGCCAGAGACTGGGGCTGTCACGCGGACATCGCGAACATCTGGAGTCGCGCATGGGCGTCGATCGGCGCAGGCTCGGGCTGGTTGCCGGGCTCGTCGCGGCGGGACATCTGGTGAGCACCTTCCCCGGGCGCGTCCGGGGCGCGCAGGATCTGACCGGCCTCACCACCGCCATGCGGGCGCTGGTCGACGGTTACGGGTCCACCGCCCCGGCACAGACGGCCCTGCAGGCGTGGAACCTCGACCGCCACATCGCCGTGTCCCAGGCGGGGGCGATCCGTACCAGGCATGACTGGCAGGCCCTGCACTCCCGCACCCTCGTGTTGGAGGGCAACGCGCTCATCGACGCCGGTGACGTCTGCTCCGGGCTGCGCGCGCTGGCCCAGGCCGAGTCGGTCGCCGCGAGCATCGGGGACTGGCCGACGATCGCGCACGCCCACGCCGTGCGGGCGATGGCCGCGCGGGGGCTGCAGCGCTGGCGGAGCGCGCTGGCGCTCGCCGTGGAGGGGCAGCGGTACGCGGGCAGCACCCCCGCCGCCGTGATGCTGGCGGTCGCCGAGGCGGGCGCGCGGGCGCGTCTCGGCGACACCCTCGGTACCGTCGCCACGATCGGCCGGGCGCAGGAGCTGATGAGCCGGCTGCCCACCGAGAAATACGGCGCCCCCGCCTACTCCCTCGACAGCTACCATCCGGCGCTGTTCGTGACGATGGCCGCCAGCGCCCTCGTCCTGGCCGGGCAGATCTACGCGGCCGCGCCGTTCCTGGCCGAGGCCCGCGAGCGGGTCGGTGGCGTGGACGGCGCCGGAGGCCGCGACCAGGGCGTCGGCTGCCTGGCCCCGCTGGTGCACGTCATCTGCGCGGACGCGGCGCTGCGCCGGGAGCGGCCGGACGTCGAGGAGGCCGAGCACCATGTCACCGGCGCGGTGGTCGCCTCGTCCGCCCGGCCGGCGGCCTGGATGGGCAGCGAGGTGTCCCAGCTCGCCGAGGGCGCCGCCCAGCACGGCGCCGACTGGTCCGACCTGGTCGCGTTGACCTCGGCCTGGGGCGGCTCCTCGGAAGAGGCCCCGGCCTGACGGGATCTGTCGGATATCCGTTGGGGTATGGGCGCCCGACGGTGCCCGGTGGCACATCGGGTAATAAAGACGCTGTGCGGATCCCAGAGCTCGACGCCGACGCGATGGCTGCCGCCCGGCAGCGGCAGGCAGTGCTGACCAAGCCCCCGGGTGCCCTCGGGCGCCTGGAGGAGATCTCGGTCTGGCTCGCCGGCGTGCAGGGGGCCTGCCCGCCCAGGCCCTTCCGGCGCATCCGGGCCGTGATCATCGCCGGTGATCACGGCATCGCGCGGACGGGTGTCTCGGCCTTCCCGTCGGAGGTCACCGCGCAGATGGTGGCGAACTTCGCCGCCGGCGGCGCCGCGGTGAACGTGCTGGCCCGCACGGTCGGCGCGTCCGTACGGGTCGTGGACGTCAGCGTGGACGCCGACGAGGCCGTGCCGCCCGCGGCCGGCGGCGTGGCCACGGCCGACGTCACCAGCCGTTACCGGGTCCGGCGCGGCAGCGGGCGCATCGACGTCGAGGACGCCCTCACCGCCGAGGAGGCCGCCCGCGCGTTCGACCTCGGCCGGACGATCGTCGACGAGGAGGTCGACGCCGGCACCGACCTGCTGGTCCCCGGCGAGATGGGAATCGGGAACACCACCCCGTCCGCGGCGATCGTCGCCAGCCTGCTCGACCGGGAACCGATCGAGACCGTCGGGCGCGGCACCGGCATCGACGACACCCGGTGGATGCTCAAGACCGCGGCGATCCGGGACGCGATGCGCCGCGGCCGGCCGTACGCCGCCGATCCGCTCGCCCTGCTGCGGGTGATCGGCGGCGCCGACCTCGCCGCGCTGACCGGCCTGCTGGTCCAGGCCGCCGTCCGCCGCACCCCGGTGGTGCTCGACGGGGTCGTGGTCTGCGCCGCGGCGCTGGCCGCCGAGGCGTACGCGCCCGGGTCGAAGGCCTGGTGGGTCGCGGGCACCCGGTCGACCGAGCCGGCGCAGAAGTTCACCCTGACGTCGCTGGGCATCGAGCCTCTGCTGGACCTCGGCCTGCGCCTCGGCGAGGGCACCGGCGCGCTGCTCGCCGTCCACCTGCTGGTGGCCGCCCAGGCGACACTCGCCGAGATGGCCACGTTCGACCAGGCCGGCGTCAGCGACCAGGCCGGCTCAGCCCCGGCCGGCCCGGCCGCCGGCGGCACCGCTTCCGCTGGCGCCGTTGCCAGCGACGCCGCTTCCGCTGGCGCTGCCCCCAGCGGGCCGGTCGCCAACGGCACCGCCGCCGTCCCGAGCGACACGCCCGGGACGGCGGGCGCCTGACGCGGGCGGCCGATGCTCGCCACGCGGACGGTCTTCTCCCTGCTCTCGCTGCTGCCCGTCCGAGGACGGGTCGTGCTCGACCGGCGCACGATGGGCCGGGCCATGACGCTCGCCCCGCTGGTCGGCCTCGTGCTGGGGGCCATCGCCGCCGCCGTCGTGGTCGGCTTCCGGCTCTTCACGAAGCTGCCCGCGGCGCCGCCGGGGACCCCGGCCCAGCCCCTGCTCCCGGCCGCCATCGGGATCGCCACGCTGGCGCTGCTCACCCGCGGCCTGCACCTGGACGGGCTCGCCGACGTCGCCGACGGCATCGGCGCCGGCCGGGAGCGGGCGCTGGCGGCCATGCGGGACTCGCGGCTGGGCGCGTTCGGCGCGCTGGCGCTGATCTTCGCCGTGCTGGTCCAGGTCGCGGCGCTGTCACTGGCGATCAACGAGCACCGGGGCAGCCTGTCGATCCTGGTCGCGTCGATGACCGGACGGCTGGCGGCCACCCTGGCCTGCACCGCCGGCATCCCCGCGGCGCACCCGAACGGGCTCGGCGCCCTCGTCGCCGGTTCCGTGCGGCCGCGGCAGGCCGTCTGCTCCGTGCTCGCCGTCGTCGTCGCCGCCGCCGCCGCGGGGCTGCTCGACGTCGACGGCGGCGGCCCCGGC
>NZ_CAKKTL010000299.1:0-5591 GCF_920664355.1 Protofrankia sp. CiP1_Cm_nod2 | reverse complement strand
GCGCTACCCGCGCCACTCGCACGCGAGCCGCCCGCGCCACCCGCACGCGAGCCGCCCGCGCCGCCGGTGCCCGAGCCGCTCGCAGCGGACCGGCCTGTCGTGTCGCCCCCAGCCGTACCGCCAGGCACGGCGCCCCCGGCTGCCGTGCCGCCAGGCGTGTTCCGATCGCCGCCGGTAGCCGTCCCTGTTCTCCCGTTCGTGGTGCTCCCGTTTGTGCCGCCGGTCTCCGTCCCGGCTCCGGTCGGCCCGGACGACGGTCGGCCCGCGCCCGCATCCGGGTTCGCCCCGGTGCCTGGAACCGCTCCCAAGCCCGGGCTCGCTCCCGTTCCCGGGCTTGGGCCTGCCCCGGTGCCCGAGCCTGCTCCGCTGCCTGGGCTCGCGTCCGGCTGCCGCCCGGAGGACGGCCCAGGATGCTGCTGCCCTCCCGGGACCTGGGCCAGCAGTTGCGTGACCGCGGCGTCGAGGGCCGCTATGTCCGCCGCGACCGCGCGCAGACGCTCGTTGAGCGCCTCCTGCTCGGCGAGGACCTGCTGGAGCAGCGCCGCGCAGTCCGTGCCGTCGAGCGCCGGGCCGCTGGCCGCTGGTGTCGCGGCCGCTGGTGTCGTGGCCGCCGCCGGTGCCGTGGCCGTCGCGGTGGACGAGTGCAGGGATGCGGAGGTCGCGGTGCCCGCGCCCGGGCCCCCGCCGCCGGGCACGGCAGCGGATGCCGACGCCCCCGGAGCACCACCCCCACGCTGGTGATCTCCGCTCTGGTGCAGGCCGTCCAGGAACGACTGGCACACCGACTGTTCGTGGGCGACATCGGCCTTGATCTGGGACAGCATCGTGTCGGCGGCATGCTGGTCGGCCAGCAGCCGCTGCTGATACTGCTTGACGAGATCCTCGGCCGGACCCGCCGCCCCGGTCGCACCCGTGCCGTCGGCGGCCCCGGCCGGTGGTGTGCCGGCCGTGCCCCCGCTCGCCGTTACCCGGCTCGCATCCCGCACCTGGCGCACATCCTGGGCGCCGGCCCGGCGCGAGGTGACGAACAGCGCCGTGCTGACCCCGCCGGCCCCGGCCGATACCGATGCCGGTGCCGCGGCGGATGCCGGTGCCGATGCCGATGCCGCGGCGCCTGCGGTCTGGCTGGCCTGGTCGGCGGCGAGCCTCGCCTGCGCCGAGGCGAGCGCGGACCGGGCGTTGTCGACCGCCGCAGCCAGGGCGGTCGTGTCGAGCTCGGCCAGCACGTCACCCGTCGTAACATGCTGACCCGCCGTCACGGCGACCCTGGTCACCCGTCCGCTGACGGGGAAGCTCACCGCTGCCTGGCTGACGGCCGTCACGGTGCCGGTGGAGTTCAACGTCGCCTCGACGTTGCGGTGGGTGACCGTGGCGGTCCGGTAGGACGGCCCGCCCGAGGCGGCCGTGGCGGCGAGAACCCCGCCGCCGGCCCCGCCTGCGACGACGATGACGGCGACCACCGTTGCCCGGCGGCGCAGCCGCTGCCGCCGGGCGCGTGCGGTCCGGTCAGCCATTGGCGCTCTCTCCGGCGCGGGCGGGCTCCTGGGCGGGGATCGATACCGGCCCTGTCGCTTCGGGCCGGTGCGGGCCGGGTAGGTGCGGGCTGGGCCGGTGCGGGCCGGGGAGGGTTGGTTCGGGCACGGTGGGCTCGTTTTCCTGATCGTGGCCCCGGAGGCGGGACAGGGCCGGGCGGTGGCGGGTCGTCATTCGCTGCGCAGCGCGTCGATGGGGGCCAGCCTGGCCGCCCTGCTGGCCGGGTAGACGCCGAACCCAACCCCGATCCCCATCGCGACGACGATCGCGCCGACGGTCGCGGGGAGCGAGACGTCGATCCGCTGGGAGATCAGGTGGGGGAGCACCGCGTCTCCCAGCAGCCCGAGGGCGGCGCCGGCGAGCCCGCCGGCCAGGCCGAGGATGGACGCCTCCACCAGGAACTGGCGTCTGATCACCCGAGGTGGCGCGCCCAGTGCTTTGCGCAGGCCGATCTCTCGGATGCGTTCGGTGACGGAAACCAGCATGATGTTCATCACGCCGATGCCACCGACCAGCAGCGAGATCGCGGCGATCCCGCCGAGCAGCACGGTGAGCGTCCGGTCCACCGAGGTGGCGGCGGCCAGGATGGACCGCTGGCTGGCGATGGTGAAGTCGGCGGCGGCGGGTGTGCTGACGCGGTGCAGCGCCAGCAGCGTGCTGGTGGCCTCCTGGTGGGCGGCGGACAGCGTCCGGGCCGACGACGCCTCCAGGTAGATGCTCTGCACGGAGGCGCGGGCCGCGCCGCCGAACACCCGGTTCGCCGCGGTGCTGATCGGCATGATCGCCTGGTCGTCCTCGTTGGCCGTGGCGGACGAGCCGGCCGCCGTGAGCGTCCCGACCACCTGCGTGGGGACCCCGGCGACCGCCACGGTGGCGCCGACGGGGTCGCGGCCGCCGAACAGCTGTTCGGCGGTGCTGGCGGCGAGCACGACGACCGCGGCCTGGGCGGCGACGTCCTGGCTGGTCAGGAAACGGCCGGAGGCGATCTTGCGGGCCCGGACCGACAGCCAGTCAGGGGTCGTCCCGACGACCGTGGTGGTCCAGTTCGACGTGCCGGCCGTCAGCGGCAGGCTGCGCTGGCTGGCCGGCGCGACCGCGGCGATGTCCGGGGCGACGTCCTTCGAGGCCAGTGCCTCGGCGTCGTGCATGGTCAGGGTCGAGGCCGAGCCGAAGCCGCCGCGGATGCCGTCGCTGCTGGTGGCGCTGCCCGGGGTGACCACGAGCAGGTTGCGGCCCAGGGAGTCGATCTGGTCACGGACCTGGTTCTGGGCACCCTGGCCGAGACCCACCGTGAGGATGACCGCGGCGATGCCGATGAGAATCCCGAGGACGGTCAGGGCTGAACGGGACCGGTGTGTACGTACCGCGTCGAAGCCAATGCGTATTGTCTCCATCCAGCTCACGGGCGGATCTCCCAGGTGAGCCGGGCCGCATCGCCGTGGGCTGTCCTCCCGGGCCCGCGCTCGGAGCCGGGGCCGTCACCGGAGCCGGAGCCGGGGCCTGGTCGGGCAACGGCTCCGAATCCGGCGCTGGCCCCGAATCCGACGTCCCCGGGCTGGTCGGCGTCACCGCCTGGATGATCCAGGCTGGTGTCGTCCTGGATGCCGCCGTCCCGGATGCGCACCACCCGGCTGGCGGTGGCGGCGACCTCGGGCTCGTGGGTGATGAGCACGATCGTGCGGCCGGACGCGTGCAGCTCGCCGAGCAGGTCGAGCACGTCCTGGGTGGACGCGCTGTCGAGGTTGCCGGTCGGTTCGTCGGCGAGGATGAGCGCGGGGTCGGTGACCAGCGCCCGGGCGACGGCGACCCGCTGCTGCTGGCCGCCGGAGAGCTCGTTCGGGCGGTGGGCGATCCGGTCCCCCAGGCCCACCCTCTCCAGCGCCTCGACCGCCCGGACGCGACGCCGCGCCCGCCCCGTCCCGGCGTAGCACAGCGGCAGTTCCACGTTGCGCCACGCGGACAGGGCGGGAAGCAGGTTGAACTGCTGGAAGACGAAGCCGATCCGCCAGTTGCGGATCTCGGCGAGATCGTCCTCGGACATCCGGGCGACGTCCTCGCCGGCAAGGCGGTAGTGGCCCGAGGTGGGTATGTCGAGGCAGCCGAGAATGTTCATCAGGGTCGACTTGCCCGACCCGGACGGGCCCATGATCGCTATGTACTCCCCCTCGGAGATGCGCAGGTCGACACCGCGCAGCGCGTCGACCTCGATGGCGCCGGTCCGGTAGGTCTTGCGGACGTCGTCGAGTTCGATGACGGGTGCCGGGCCGGCCGGCGCCCCGGCGTGGAGTGCTCCGCTCTCGGCCACGGCTCAGCCCGCCCCGCCGCCGCGGACGCCCCCGCCGAAGCCGGCGCCACCGCCGCCGAACCCACCGCCGCCGCCGGCACCGCCACCGAAGCCGGCACCGCCGCCACCGAAGCCGGCACCGCCACCGAACCCGCCGGCACCGCCGCCACCGAAGCCGGCACCGCCGCCGGAACGGCCGTTCGAGACCTCCCTGCCGCCACCGGCGCGTCCGGCGGAGGCCGTCTCGGGCAGCAGCACCATGTCACCGGCCGCCAGCCCGTCAGTGATCTGCGTGACGCCGCCGGAGCTCACCCCGACCGTCACCGCCCGGGGCACCTGCCGGCCCTCGACCAGTTGGTACACCTGCGCCTGGGCGCCGTTGTAGTGCAGGGCCGCGGTCGGCACGGTCAGGACGTCGGTGAGCTGCCGGACGATGATCTGCACCTGCGCGCTGGCCCCGAGGTGCAGCCCCGTCGGGGTCCCGGCGACGTCGATGGTGACCGGGTACACCGCGACGCCCGAGGCCGTCCCCGAAGCGGCCCCCGAGCTCTGGGCCGGCAGCAGGCCGACAGTGGTGACCGTTCCGGACAGCGTTGTGGTGGCGCCGTTCGGGACGACAACCGCCTGGTCCCCCTTCTTGATCTCGCCGATCTGGGTGTCGTCGACGTTCGCCGCGATCGTGTAGCCGTCCGAGCCGACCACCACCACCTGCGCGGACGAGGCCGACGCCGCGCTGGTCGAGGCGGAGCCCGCCGCGCTCCCGCCGCCGCCCCCGTTCCCGCCGCCCGTCCCGCCGGAGGCGGTCGTCCCGCCACCGGAGACCTGCTGGCCGACGGTCAGGCTGACGGCCGCGACCGTGCCGGCTATCGGTGAGGTCAACGTCGTCTGGGACAGCGCCTGCTGGGCCGCGGCCAGCGCGTTGCGCGCGGCGGTGACGGCCTGGTTGTCGGCGTTCACCTGCGCGTCGGACGCCCCGGCGCTGCGATCCGCGGACAGCTTGGACTCGTTGTTGGCCACGGTGGCCTCGGCCTGGGCGACCGAGGCCGCCAGCGCCGCCGAGTCGATCGTGGCCAGCGCCTGTCCGGCCATGACCTGCTGGCCGACGGTGACCGCGACGCCGGTGACCCGGCCGGACACCCCGAAGGTCAGATTGGCCTGGTGGGCGGCCTGGATGACCCCGGTGGCCGGAACCGTCTGCCGGATCGTCCCGGGGCCAGCCGCCACCAGCCGCGGGCCGCTGCCGCCGGCGGACGAGGAGACCGCCAGGCCGATCGTTATGGAACCCGCCGCGATCACGACGGCAGCCACCGCCGTGAGGGCAAGCGTCCTGCGCCCGATCCGTGGGCGCGCACGCCGTACCTGCATCCACTCCTCCGAAAGCCCCGGTGAACGGGGCGGATCCACCTGTGTCCCCGGTCGGCCGGAGAGCATACGATCACGGGTTTCCGCATGCCCGGACGGCCTGCCGGAGACACCGGAACAATCACGGCCGGTGCTGGTCGCGAGCGGTTCCCGACCGGGACCAACGTGCCTTGAGCCTCGCGGAGAAGTCTTGGTGTTTACTGAGGAAATCCGGTGGAATTCCTGATCGTGACTTTATCTGACGATGATATTCTGACCGGCGTCCGCTGGTTGTCGAATTGTTTGGCTGGCGCGTCCGCCAATGGAGGTTCCCGGCGACGGCGCGGTGCCGCGGCGGGCTCGCTCGCTGATCGCGGCGCGGGCCCGCGTACGTTCCCGCCGCCGGCCCGGCCTCGGCGGTCCGTCGCGCCGG
>NZ_CAKKTL010000298.1:5199-6244 GCF_920664355.1 Protofrankia sp. CiP1_Cm_nod2 | reverse complement strand
CCGGCCTCCCGGATGCGGTCGAGCACCTCGTTGGCGATCAGCTCGACGGACAGCCGCAGCCCCTCCCGCAGCTCCGCGGAGACGCCGACGGCCTGCCGCCGGGAGCCCTCCCGCAGCTCGGCGAGCCGTTCGCTGCCGCCCTCCTCGGGCGGGCACAGCGTGTCCGCGCCGAACAGGGCCGCGATCACGTCGAGCTCGCCGCCGGGCCGGGTGTCGTTGCGGCCGAACGCGACGTCGAGGCTGACCGCCAGGTAGCGGCCCTCCCCCCAGGTCAGCCTGTCCGCGAGCGTCACCACCGCGCCGGCCAGGATGAGCACGTACCGCGGCCGGTCGTCGTCGAGGGCGAACAGGTGGCCGGCGAGCGCCATGCCGTGCTCGATCCGCTCCCGCCGGTCGACGTCCACCGGGGTCAGCAGCCGGCCGGCGCCGTCCGCGGCGGTCGCCGCGTCCGTGTCCGTCGCCCAGCCGCACTCGACCGCCAGCACGCCCCGGTCGGCGTCGGCCACCGCGATGGTGTGCTCGGTGCCGGCGCGCGTGACGGTCAGCTCCGTCGGCCGCGCGGTGAAGGCGAACGCGCGCAGGGCGTGACCGTGCAGCTCGTGCAGCTTGTCCCGCAGCTTCTCCCGGACGGCCTCGTCCGCCTCCACACCGTCGCGTTCCGCGGCCTGAACGGCCGCGTCGAGTTCGACGATCTCGGCGCGCAGCTCGTAGTAGGCCCGCCGCAGCGCCCGGATGCCCGCCCGCGGCGTCACCGCCGGGCCGAGAGCCGCGGCGGGCTCGTTCTCCCCGAGACCCCCGGCCCACGCCCCGCCGGGCCGGTCGGCGTCGGCGTCGGCGGACAGCCCGTGGTTCTTCTCGGCCTCCGCCCAGCGTCCGAGGTAACCGTCCTTGACCACCTTGGGCAGACGCTCGGCGAGATAGTAGGCGGATAAGTACTCTCCGCGGTTGGTCAGGGACTCCATGCTCATACGGCACGCTCCAGAACGGCGAGCAGCCGCAGCAATGGCTCACCCGTGGTCTCCAGCCGCGCGACGAGATCGTTCTG
>NZ_CAKKTL010000298.1:819-4929 GCF_920664355.1 Protofrankia sp. CiP1_Cm_nod2 | reverse complement strand
CGGCCGGGACGAGCTTCTGCAGCCGACCGAGATCGACACCGGAGGCGGGGTTGGTCATCGCCGGGTTCACCCCGGCCCGTGCCAGCACGTCGGCCAGCGGCTCGACGGCCGGCGCGCCGGGCAGGCCGCCGACCGCCATCCACTCGACCACGGTCGGCTGGCCCAGCTGGTTGCAGTACACGCCCTGGACGAGGAACACCGGGCCGGGGACGTCGGCGAGCAGGACGGGTGCCTGCTGCCGGCCGAGCCTGACCAGCACCTTGTCGACGAGCCAGTCGACCACCGGGTGGATGTCGCTGACGTAGGCGATGTCCGGCCAGCTGGTCTTCCGGCTCGCGCGGGCCTGCTCCAGCCGGCGCCTGGCAAGCTCCCGATCGAAGGTCAGCTTCAGCCGCAGCCGTCCGTCCACCCGCTGGTCGGCCAGGTAGGAGCGGGGCAGGTCCGACATGCGGCGCTCCAGGTCGGCCGGGGCGTCAAAAGCGATCATCCCCTCCTCGTGGCGGAGCGCGAGCGCGTCCTCGGGCGAGTCGAAGACCTCCCGCAGCGCCTCGTCGACGAACCGTTCGGTGGAGGCGAACAGGGTTGGCACCCGCGCCCGCGCCGGCTGCGCGGCAACATGCGTCTCACCGACGCCACCGAGCAGATCGGCCAGCACGTCGTGTCGCGGGCCGGCGTCCAGTGACTCCTCCACGCCGCGCCCGGCGAGCAGATCCTGGATGAGACGGCGCTCCTCCCGGTCGGCCAGGTACTCCCCGGTGACCGCCTCGGCGCTGCCGAGGCTGCGGTGCGCCTCCGCCTCGCGGGCCAGCAGCTTCTCGGCGACCGTGGTGTCGTCCCTGGCACCGGCCACGGACGAGGTGAGGATCAGCGCCCGGAACCGGGGCTGGTACGCCTGGCCGTAACGGTCGATCCGGCCGTTACGCTGCTCGATGCGGATCAGGCTCCACGGCAGGTCGTAGTGCACCAGATGGTGGCACTGCCGGTGCAGGTTGACCCCTTCGGACGCCACGTCGCCGGTGAACAGCATCCGTACCGGGGCGTCCCGCTGGGAGAACTCCTCGACGATCCGCTGCTGGTCGGTGTCGGGCAGGCCGCCGTGCATGACCCGCACCGCGTCCCGGGCGGCCGTCCGCCCCGTGAAGCCCAGTGCCGCCGGTACGACGTCGGCCAGCCACTTCAGCGTCGCGACCCGCTCGGAGAACACCACGACCCGCACCTGGCTGCCCGGACCGGCCCCGATCTGGCGCAGCTCGCGCAGCAGGGCCGCCAGCTTGGCGGAGTCGGCGTCGGTCATGGCCGCCGCCAGCGTGCGCAGCCGGCCGAGCGCGGACCGCTCCTGAGCGTCGGTGCAGCCCGCCGACCGCAGCCGCGTATCGACGGTCTGTGCCAGCGCGTGATGCGAGGACAGGAACGCCTTCAGCAGCGTGTAGGGGAACAGCCGCCGCTCCCTGCTCACCGCGCTCGCCGTGTTCGGCGTGCTCACTGTGCTCGCTGGCTGCCGGCCCGCCGTCACCTCGGCCACGCCGTCGGGCGCGCCCTCGGGCGGCAGCCAGACCTCGGTGAGCTCGGCGAAGATCTTCTCCTCCGCGGCCGTGGCCGGGCAGCGTAACGGCACCGACGGGCCCCGCTCGGCCCACTCGTTGCTGATCTCGTCCCGGACCTCCGGACTGATCTTCGTCCGGCGCAGGTAGAGATGTTCGATGTCCTCTTTCGCGTAGTTCTCGACATCGACGATCGCGGCCGGGTCGAGCAGTCTGATCAGCTCGCCGAAGGACTTCTTGTCACCGTTGTGCGGGGTGGCGCTGGCCAGCAGCAGCGCGTCGGTACGGGAGGCCAGCAGCCGCGCCAGCCGGTTGCGCAGGCTCGTCGAACCGATCAGGTTGTGCGACTCGTCGATCACGACCGCGTCCCAGCCGATGTTCTCCAGGTGATGGCCGTACATGCCGACGTTCTTCAACGTGTCCACCGAGACGATGACCCGCTTGAAATAGGTGAACGGGTTGCGCCCGGCCGGGATCTCCCGCTGGATCCGCTCGATACCCACCGAGTCCAGCCGGACCAGCGGGAGGGAGAAACGCGTCCACAGCTCGTGCTGGAACTGCTCGAGCACGTGCTGCGGCGTCACCACGAGGATGCGCTCCCCCCGGCCGCGACGGACCAGCTCGGCCAGGATCAGCCCGATCTCCAGGGTCTTGCCCAGGCCCACCACGTCCGCGATCAGTATGCGGGGGCGTAGCCCGGCGAGCGCGAGCTCGGCCGGCCGCTGCTGGTAGACCTTCGGGTCGAGCACGAACGAGTCCGCCAGCGCCAGCCCGCGCTCGCCACGCGGCAGCGGCGTGCGGCGCAGCACCGCCTCCAGATACAGCCGGCCGCGCCGGAACCGCGGCGTGTCGTCGGCGACCAGGACGGTGTTCTCCGGGCGCAGCACCTCGACCGGCTCAAGCCCGTCGAAGAACGTCGCCTCACGGTCCTGGACGAACTCCGAGGCCCCCACCACTTTGATCATGTACCCGTCGTGCGCCGTCCGGACGGCGCTGCGCACCAGCCACTCCTCGTCACGAACGAGGACCCGTGCACCCGGCGCGTACGACCCGCGCCGCCCTGCTGTCACCAACGCCTGCCTTCCCTGTCCCTACGTCCTCTGCGTCGTACGTCCCCACGTCGCAGGCCCACCCCGACCTCGCACGCCCGCCTGTGACCGTGTCCCGAGACCCGGCGCCGGTACCAGCACCGACATCGATGCCGGCCCGGCGCTCCCTCCCCGCGGCCAGGCTCCGCTCAGAGCTCCGCGTTGCGGGCGTACTCGGCGCGCAGGCGCGTCACCAGCCACTCAACACTGACGGACGCCCGCGACGGTAACGCAGCCGGGCCCACCCGAGGACCTGATCCGTCCGGTACCGGCAGCACCCGCGTCGCCTGTGCGGCATGGTCTGTCCCGGTATTCCGCGTTTCTCCGCCCTCCGTGCCCCCAGCATCCACCCCCTCGGCCGCCCACTCGGCATGGTCCGAGCCGGATGATCCCCACGGGACCGCCGTCTGGTCGTCCCACGGCTCCTCCCGCGGGTCGGCGTCGTACAGCTCGGGCCCGCTAGCGGACGCGACGAACGTCCGGGCCACGAGACGGCGCCGCAGCCGCGCCCCGGTCCGGCCACCCGCGGTCGCGACGTCCATCAGGCCGGTCATCAACGCGTCCAGCGACGGCCGGGCGGCCGGCTCGAAGGCGAGCATCGCGCCGAGCAGCGACGCCAGTTCGGCCGGAACCGCGTCCAGATCCGGCCGGATGGCGGGATCGGCGATGTGGCCCAGCAGCGCGTAGCCACGGACCCCGGGATACAGCGAACGTCCGGTGGCCGCGAAGACCAGGGTGGCGCCGAGCGCGTAGACGTCGGCCGCCCCGGTCAGCTCCCGGTCGCCCCGGGCCTGCTCGGGCGGCATGTAGGCGAGGGTGCCGACGACCCCGCCGGGCTCGGTGAGCTCCCGCTCGTGCCTCCGCTCCAGCAGCAGCGCCAGTCCGAAGTCGATCACCTTGGGGCCGTCCGGACCGAGCAGGATGTTCTGGGGCTTGAGATCCCGGTGCAGCAGCCCGACCTGGTGGATCTTCTCCAGCCCCTCGATGAGCGCCGCGCCGAGGATCGCGGTCAGCGGCGGGTCGAGCACTCCTCGCAGCTCCACATGCTGGCGCAGGGTCCGCCCGGGGACATATTCGACAGCGCACCAGGGCGGATCGTCCTCAAGACCGGCGTCCTCGAACCGCGCCACCCGGGCGCCATAGATCATCCTGAGGTTCTCGACCTCTTCGGAGAAACGCCGCCGGACAGCCGGATCCGCGACCAGGTCCGGTTTGATGACCTTGAGGGCCACCTTCTCGGCCGCAGTCGACATCCCCAGATACACCTGGCCCATGCCACCCGCCCCCAGGCGGCCACGCAGCTCGTACGGGCCGACCCGCACCGGGTCCGACGGGAGCAGCGCGTCCATGATCCCCTCGCCCCCAGCCCCAGGAACCGTCCACGATGACCGCGAACAGGATGACCGCGGACAAGTAGTTTAGAACAGTCAGCTCATTAACGGTCACACCGGGCATCAGCAACGGCTCAGCCCCCACCCAGC
>NZ_CAKKTL010000298.1:0-437 GCF_920664355.1 Protofrankia sp. CiP1_Cm_nod2 | reverse complement strand
ATGATCCCAGCCCTGCCGCGGCTGCCCGAGGCACCCGGCCTCATCGAGCAGAGGGGCTATTTCGTCGTCCACGCCCCCCGGCAGACCGGGAAGACAACCACTCTGCAGGCACTTGCCCGGGAACTGACCACCGAAGGCCGGTACGCGGCGGTGCGGTTCTCCTGCGAGATCGGACGGGCCACCGGCGACGACTACGGCGCCGCGGCCCGGGGGATCCTCGAGCGGATCCGGGACGCCGCGGAGGCCACCCTCCCGGCCGATCTTCGCCCGCCGCCGTGGCCGGATGTGACTGACGCGAGCCTGCTGGTAGCCGCGCTGACCGCCTGGGCGCTTGCCTGTCCCCGTCCCCTGGTGCTGTTCTTCGACGAGATCGACGCGCTCCAGGGGCAGAGCCTGCTCAGCGTCCTCAGCCAGCTCCGCGACGGATACAGCAACCG
>NZ_CAKKTL010000297.1:752-5907 GCF_920664355.1 Protofrankia sp. CiP1_Cm_nod2 | reverse complement strand
CACCGCCGCCGAGCTCGCGCTGCTGGTGGACGTCGGCTCGGGCGTGACCCTCTACGAAGTGGGCGGCACCTTCCACCACCACTTCGTCTGCCGCTCCTGCGGATCGGTCCAGGACATCGCCTGCGCCGTCGGCACACCCCCCTGTCTGCGTCCGGACGCCGACGCCCATCCCGGTATCGCCAGCCTGGACGAGGCGCGGATCGTCTTTCGCGGTCTGTGCTCCGGCTGCGGCGCGCTTCGTGGGAGCGCGCTACTCCCGTGAGGAACGTGCCCGGCAAGCACCAAAGCTCAAGGCCACGTCTCGGCCATGTCTCACCACGATCGCAGACGGCCCGTCCGGCCCTGCGCCCTGTGTCCTGCGCCCGGGTCGTCGCCTCATCCCGCGTCCGGATCTCCGGCGCCGGGAGCATCCGTGGCCGCACGGGTGTCCGGGGCCGCGGACTCCAGCAGCCCGCGCAGCAGGCGCGCCTGCCCGGGCGACAGAGCCGCGGCGAAATGACCCAGTGCCGCGTCGGGGTCGCCCGCGCGCTCCAGTGCCGCGAGCATCTGGGCGGCGGCGTGTTCCTCCTGACGCCGGGTCGGGTGATACATCCAGAGCCGACGGACGCGGACCCGCTCGACATGCCCCTTGCTGATGAGACGGGCGAGCGTGGTGGCAATGGTGCTGTGCGCGAGTTCCCCACCCAGCTCCCGCTGGATGTCGCCGGTGCTGACCGGTGCGCGCGCCGCCCAGACGACCGCGAGGACCGCCGCCTCCAGCTGGCCGGGCTGGCGCCGGGCTGCCAGGCCATCGGCGGCTGGCGGCTGGCGGCCGCTGTCGTCTCGTGCGGCGTCGCCTCGTGGGGCGTCGCCTCGTGGGGCAGGTTCAGGGCCCAGAGTAGTCAACAAAGACCGTCCTTGGATGCGTGAAGGGCGTGGCGGCGGCATGATCCGCCGAAGTGGCAACAGCTGGCGCGGATGGCCGGTGTGTCGGTCGCGACAGGCAGGCACCGATACGCCGCGGCGGGGCCCGGAAACATCGAGGAGCCCGCCGGCACTGAGAAACCTGCCGGCGTGTGGCATCCGGACAGCGGCAGACCTGACGTGGCGTGGCGTGGCGTGAGGTGGCGTGGCGTGGCGTGAGGTGAGCAGCGTCGCCCGGTCGTCGGATCGGTCTCCTCGGCGGAGGACGACGCCGACGGATCAACGTGCCGGCAGCGGCTGTGACGGTCCCGACCGACCGAAGAGGGCCGGGTCCTGCCGGGCGCGGTGCCGCCGGCCCCCGCCGGAGCGGCCACAGCGCCGTGGGCCGCGGGCTACCGGGGCAGGCAGCCGCCGGAGCGGCCGACGCTCATCTCACGGCCGGCGGACGTCCCGCGGCGGTCCCCGGCGAGCCATCGCGTGCCTGAGGATCCCGGTCGCCGCGGGAACCACGGAGCAACCGCGTGGCCGGGCCAGGAGCGCGCCGTGGTCGGCAAGGGCCGTCCGGCCGGGCAGCGCCGCCGGGAGCAGGATCGACAGTGCGGCGTGAACGATGCGGATGACGAGCGCCCGGGCATGACCGACGGCAGCGGCGCACGGCCTGCCGGCCCGCCGTCCGGGCCGCCCGGCCGTGGCCGGCACACGCGAAAGCGCGGCCGGGCCATTCGCCCAGGCACAGCTTTGCACCATGTGCCGCGGCCCACCCATCTGTAGTCGGTTGCATCGCCCGTGTCACGGGGTTACATGTGGTCGTGTGACATATGTAGTCGCCCGTGGCTACCCACGTCATCCGCGGGAAAATCTGGTGGAGAACCTCACACCTCGCTGGTACGCCACGTCACCATTCCGGCCGGAATCCATGGTTACGTCGACAAATGATTACCAGGCGCGAGCGCCCTGCCACCCGGGAAAGATTTTATCCGCGAGCGACGGGAGCGGACTCCGCGAACCGGCCGGAAATCTTTGTGGCCGCCCCCTCAGCACGAACCCGACGTATTCACACTGGCGCGGATCGCACACGGCCGGCCCCGGCCGCACCAACGCCCGTCCGTCCGCCCGTCCGCCCGTCCGACCACAGCGTGGCCACGCAGCGGCCGCACGCCGGCCGGATAACACTGATCATGCGCCGCCGGGCGCACGCCGCCGCAGCCGCCGGACGTCCGCGGCCCGAGGCGAAGCGTGGAGCCGGAGACCGAACAGCATCCGGACACCCAAGCAACAGGAGAAGCACTCTGAAAAATCAACGAATGAGCAACGAGCCCCAAAACAGGATAATACTGGGCAACAGGTATCGAACTACCGTCGCCGGCCGGCTGGTACCGGACGACTAGTGCCGGACGGCTGACACCGCCCGATCGGCACTATTCGACTGGTATCGGCCGACTGGGACCGTTTCGGCCCATCGGGACCCCGGTGCCGTCGCGGTCCGGCCACGGTGTCCGCCAGGAGTGGCCGCGACACGCGGGCGACGACACGCACCAGGGACCGCCCAGGCGTGGACCACCTGGACAGCGGATCCGAGAAAAGGTCTCGAGGGATCTCAGGCGGCACGCAACTGGGCGGTCCGCACCAGCGCGTCACATGTTTCTTCGGTACGTGTCACATCAACGCCCAGGGATGCCACAAAGGCATTCAACGCCTCCTGTACGGCGACCACCGACTCGTGTGGGGACACCGGGCAGTCGAGCTCCAGGAACATACCCAGCCCGTCGAGTTCGTCCACATAGAGCGACATGTTGCCCAGGCTGGCCGTCCGCCGGATCTTGGCCACCCGTACCGTGGGACAGAAACCCATGTTCAGGATGGCCTGGTGCATCTGATCACGATCGGCGACCTCGGTCTCGAACGAGACGTACGCCTGGGCGTTGATCGTGGGCTGTTTCAATGTGAAGAAATGACGGTTGTTTATCGTGCGCAGCCGCGGGAAGGACACCCCCAGCCGACTGTCCTCGAAGGTCCAGCGATCAGGGGCGTACGCCTGGTCGTCCTGAAAGAACGGCTCACCCAGCTCGATGCCTCGCGCCTTGAGGGTCAGGAAGAGCGCCTCCCGGTCCCACACGTGGAACTTGACCTTAACCTCACGCACACGAGCCTCCCCATCGTCTACCCGGCGATCCCCCGAGGCGACAACCTGACACATAACCAACCAACCAGAAGTGGCGCCCACCGCCAAAGCTATAGAGTCGGATGGGCGTTGGATGCGAGCAAGCAGCCCTGACTACATCTTTCTAGCGTGTGTCCGGGGCCCGGGGCACGATATCAACGTCGCGGTGACAGCCAGCAACGTTAAGTACACGATCCGGCCTTCGTCGAGGTCTCCTGGACGCAGGCCGGCGCGTCGCCCGTCCCCGAACGACGCTCGCCTCCACGCCGGGCCTCGGATGCCGGCGTCGCATATCCGCAGGCAGACCTCCATCAGGTTACGAGCATGTTTCACAACGGACGCCGTTCGGATCTTCGTCCGGCCGTGCGGTGATGCGCCCACGGTGCGGTCGGCCTCATCGTCGGCATCGTGGTCGATCACAGGCCGGCAAACCGGGGGACAGCCCCGACCATGCGCCGGAATCCCCGCCAGCCAGCGGGCGGGCAGCTCGTCGCGGAGCCGGCCACCGCGGGCCGCCGGCCTGCGCGGCCCCGCCCGTCCCGCTTTCCGGAAAAGCCCGGAAAGCCGTCGGAGCAATCATTTACCGATACGACCGGCCGCCGCGCGGGCCAGCGGATCCGGCGTGTGCGGAAGCCGGCCCGGTGAAATCCGGGAAACCCGGGCCGGGGCCCGCCATACGGCATGGCGACGGCCCCGGAAAAGCTGCCCGGAACAGTTCACCCACCGAGTCGGCCAGCTATGACAGCCGTCGTCGACGGCGGTCGCTCCCGCGTTCGGCGGCCCGGGCCGGCGGCTCGGAAAATCGGAACGACATCGCCCCGGGACGAATGAACAACGTTTTCGCGACAGCGAAAAAGGGATCGGGGCGGCCCACGGCCACCAGGCCCACGGCAACCATGACAGGACCGGGCCGCGCCGGCATGACGTCCCGGCCCCGACGGCGGCGCCGGCAGACGACATCCGCCGCTCGCTGACCGCCCGACCGCCACCACGCACGACCAGGACATGGCCCGGGAGACGACCGGGACATGGCTGCGGTCACGACCGCGGCAGCGGTCCGACTACGGCAGCGGTCCGGCCGGGGCGTGGACCGGCCGGCAGCGGGCACGGCTGGACGACACCGACCCGGCGTCGTCCAGCGGCAGGCCTCAGGCGCAGACTCGACAAGCACGCGGACACCATCACGCCCGATCAGCCCGGCGTCCGATCAACTCGGCGCGTACAGCCTGGCAAGTTGCCCGGAAAGATCCGGGTATGCTCCGATACAGACCGAACTCGGACGCCGGAACAGCGAGGAGAAGCGGATGAGGCCCACACCCGTGGACGGCCACACCCGCACCGAAACGGATCTCTACGGCGAAAGCACCGACATCCGTCCCAAAGGGCACAGGCTGAACCTGCGTGCGCTGACGGACCGACGGCGCCGGCTGTGGCTGGGGATCGGCGCCACCGGGCTTGTACTCGTCATCATCGTCGGCATCCTCCTCACCCGGGGCGGACAGGAGCCGGTGCCCACCCCGGCAGCCGCGGCCACCGCGCACCCGAGCACCCTCGCCGGACCCACCGAAAAGGCCGCCCCGCCCCGCCCCCTCGGCCGCTGGGTTCTCAGCGCCGGCACGAGCCCTCTCGAAGGGCAGTCCATCCAGGGCGGTACCGAGATCACCCTGACCGCGGGCACGGACACCCTGGACAAGGTCGAGCGGGTCAAGTTCTCCCTCGACGGCGACACGGTACTCGATGACCGGGACGCGCCGTTCAGCGTCCCGCTGGGCAATCCGAGCCCGGGCAAGCACACCCTCACCGCCCGGGTCCGCACGGACGACGGCAGCGCCGAGGTCGAGTCCACCTTCACCGTCACCGGTGACGGGGCGGCCCCGGCGCCCACCATATCGGCCGCGCCGGTGCCGGCCGCGGTCCTCGCCGCGCTCCCACCCGTCC
The DNA here is from genome assembly GCF_920664355.1 of Protofrankia sp. CiP1_Cm_nod2. Classification (NCBI taxonomy): domain Bacteria; kingdom Bacillati; phylum Actinomycetota; class Actinomycetes; order Frankiales; family Frankiaceae; genus Protofrankia; species Protofrankia sp. CiP1_Cm_nod2. The sequence continues at coordinate 905 of NZ_CAKKTL010000297.1, read as the reverse complement.
CACCCCCGCTGCGCACCATCGAGGCCACCACCACCGACCAGCTCACCACCGCCCTCGCCAACGCCCGCCCCGGCGACCTCATCCACCTCGCCGACGGCACCTACCACGGCACCTTCACCGCCAACCACCCCGCCACCCCCACCGCCCCCATCA
>NZ_CAKKTL010000297.1:0-452 GCF_920664355.1 Protofrankia sp. CiP1_Cm_nod2 | reverse complement strand
CCCTCCGCGGCACCCGCAACGCCATCATCGACGGCGGCGACCTCACCAGCGGCTACGCCGTCCACCTCGACAACGCCGACCACTGGCACCTCGACGGCCTCACCATCCAGAACAGCCAGAAAGGCGTCATGGCCGACCAGACCACCGGCGCCGTCCTGACCAACCTCCTCGTCCGCACCATCGGCCAGGAAGGCATCCACCTCCGCAACTTCTCCACCGACAACTTCATCATCGGCACCACCGTCACCGGAACCGGCCGCAAGGACCCCGGCTACGGCGAAGGCATCTACATCGGCACCGCCGAATCCAACTGGAAACGCTTCAGCGACAACCGCCCCGACGCCTCCGACCGCAACCAGATCATCGGCAACACCATCAGCGGCGTCACCGCCGAAGCCATCGACATCAAGGAAGCCACCACCGGCGGGGTCATCCGCGGCAACCACCTCGAC
>NZ_CAKKTL010000296.1:0-5617 GCF_920664355.1 Protofrankia sp. CiP1_Cm_nod2 | reverse complement strand
CCGCCGGGCCGGTCGGGCGGCGGCCGCCCCGGGTCCGCGCGGCGGCCACGGCATGGCCGGAGCCGAACTGGCAGGGCCGTGGAACCGGTGGCGCGTCAGGCCACAATCCAAACGTTTCTGGTCACCGGCCGAAACCATCGGTGGCCCGGCCGGCCGACCGGTCCTGGCTACCCGTGGCGGTCGCGGCGGCGGGGACGGCCGTCATCGGTGTGCTTCTGGGCCCGGTGGCCGCCGGCACGGGTGTCGTCGGCGCCGTGACGCTCCGACGGGCTCTGTGGCGCGCCGCGGACCAACGGTGGCGCGGTAGGCAGCGGGCAGGCGCGGAGGAGATCATCGCCGCGCTCGCCACCGAGCTCGAGGCCGGCCGGCGGCCCGACGAGGCCCTGCGGGCGGCCGTCGACGACGCCGGCGGGCCGGGCAGGCCTGACGAGCCTGTCGCGCCTGGTCACGACCGGCGGCGCGCGGCCGGCCGGGGCGTACGCATACACGACCCGCTGGCGCTGCGCGTCGCGCTCGCCCACCGGACGGACCCGGCCGTCGCGCTCGCGGCGTGCGAGGCGCCGACGTTGCGTCAGCTTGCGGCCGCATGGCGGGTGAGCCAGCACGCCGGTATCCCGTTGGCCCCGCTGGCGAACAGGCTCGCCGCTGTCGTGCGCGACGAGCGTGAGCGGGACGGCGAGGTCGCCATGGCACTCGCCGGGCCGCGGGCCTCCGGGCGGCTGGTCGCCTCCCTGCCTGTCGCCGGGATCGCGCTTGGCGCGCTGCTCGGCGCCTCGCCGCTGACGGTCCTTCTGGGTACTCGAGCCGGAGCGCTCTGCCTGGTCGTCGGCCTGGCGCTCGACCTCGCCGGCCTGGCCTGGATCAACCGGCTCACCGAGGTGGCCGGTAACCGCGACGCAGGCATGCGCGATCGCAAGGACATCGATCACTCCCAGCAGCTGCAAGGGCTGCCCCGGTGAGCATCCAACCGCTGTGGCAGCCGCTGTGGCAGCCGTCGGTCGCCGACGGGCCGGCGCACACCTCACTCGCGCTGGCCGCTGGAGCCCCGGCCTTCTCCCGCCGCGAGCTCCTGCTCATCATGGCCGCGCTGTGCATGGCGTCCGCGTCCTGGCTGACCGGAACAACAACGCTACGTGACCATGTACAACGTCGTGTCGCCGTCTTCCGCCCGCTTTCCGGCACGGCCCCCGGGCCGACGCGGCGCTCCCTCGAACGGCGGGTAGCGGACGCGCAGGCGGCGGGCACCGGTCATCCGTCCGCAGGCCGGACGGCCGGTGAGCGCATGACCGGTGGATGGCGCCCGAACGTGCGCGGGCCGACGCTGCGACGGGCCGTTCTCAGCGTGGCGGCCGGCCTCGGGCCCGCCGTGGTCCTGCCCGTACCGGCGGGCGTGGTCGTCGGGATCATCGTCGGCACTGTCGCGGCCCGGCTGCTGGCCTCCGCGCCGGATCAGGATGCCCAGCACCGGCAGGCACGTCTCGTCGAGGATCTGCCGCTGGCTCTCGACCTGATCGCGGCCTGCCTGACGGCCGGTGCGCCCATTGTGGCAGCCCTGGGCATCGTGGCCGGCGCTGTCGCTGGCCCGCTCGGAGCGGAGCTGGGCATGGTCAGCCGCGGCCTGCGTCTCGGCGCGTCCATGGCGGAGGCGTGCGGCCGGCTGCTCGGCCCCGGGCCGGGTTCCTCAGGGCCTGCGGCGAACCGGTGGGCCAGGCTCGTCCCGGGCAGGCTCGGCCGACCGGCGGCCACGGCGGAGGCGCACGAGATCGCGGCGTTCGCACGGGCGCTGCACCGCAGCGAGGAATCCGGTGCCCGCCTGGCCGCGACCCTGGAACGGCTGGCGAACCAGACCCGCGTCAGGCGGCAGGAACGCGCGTTGACCGCGGCCCGCCGGGCGGGAGTCATCGCCGTGGCACCACTCGGCCTGTGTTTCCTGCCCGCCTTCATCGCGCTCGGGGTCGTACCGGTCGTGATGGGAGCCGGCTCGGCCCTGACACTGCCATGACCATCGTCTCCACGACCGTGTTACAAAGCCTCTCCCGCCCGCCCGCGCAGGCCTGGGCCACAGGAACTCCGGGGCCGGCCGCAAGGAGGCCAGCCGGGGAAAGGGCGGAAGCGGAGCCGAAGGGACGGCCGCCGCAACCGGCCGGTGCCTGCCCGGCCCGAGAACACCCGCCTTCGCATCAGGCAAGTGGTGGCCGGCCGGCCTGTGGACAACAGAGGGTTGTCCACAGGCCGGCCGCCGCCCTCGCCGGAATCACCGTCAACACCTCATCATCAAGGAAGCAGAAGTCCCCACCCCGCCTGCGAGCAGGCATCCACCGCATGCCGGTAACCGAACTGGAGGCCGCCTGCCATGACCCCGTACCGATCATCCAGAATTCCTCCCGCTATCCCTTCTTCCGTCATCCGGTGGACGATACTGCTGATCGTCGCGTTCACACAGGTGAGGACCGATGCCTCGCGCCGGCAGCTGACCAGCGCCCAGGCGGTGTCGGCCACAGCCCGGTCCAGCAGAAGCGGCGACGCGGGAATGTCGACCGCCGAGTACGCGGTCGGCACGGTCGCCGCGGTCGGGTTCGCCGCCGTCCTGTACGCGGTGATCAACAGTTCGGCGACCAGGACGATGCTTGCCAATCTGGTCAAGCAGGCGCTGTCCGTCCCCTTCTGACAGGCGGGCCGAGCCAGTGCGTGGCCCGAGGAGCCCTGGTCACGGCATGGGCCGTGGCCAGGGACGAAGAACCTCCGATGGCGGCCAGGCAACAGCCGAACTGGCGGTTGCGATACCGTCCCTGATCCTTGTCCTGCTGATCGCGGTCTGGGTCGTCGGCGCCGTGTCGGTGCGGGCGCAGTGCGCGGAAGCGGCGCGCATCGGCGCCCGGGCCGCCGCCCGCGGGGAAACCGACGAGGTGGTCCGCGCCTGGGCCGGGCGGGCCGCGCCCCAGGGCTCCACGGTTTCCGTCAGCCGGGCCACGGATTCCGTCGTCGTCCAGGTCAGATTTCAGGCCCGGGCCACCGGGGTGCTGGAAAGGATTGCCCCGACGATCGAAATCACCATGTCATCCACCGCGCCCGCGGAGGCGGCGGAAAACGTCCCGCAGAACTTCACGACCGGCGGCAACTGAATACGGAAAGAAATCCACATATGCGCCACAGATGGCTGTACAAAATATGTCCGCACCGGGCTCGCCAGCCCGCCGGAAGCACTCTTCGGCTGGCCGGTGAGCTGGACGCGCGGGACGCCTCCGGCAGCACGGACGCGGGTTCGGCCACCATACTCACGCTTTCCACGTTCCTGGTGCTGGGGACGTTCACCGGCGTCGCTCTGGCGGTCTCGGCAACCGCTGTCTGCCGCGGGCGGGCCGCGGGCGCGGCGGATATGGCGGCGCTCGCGGCCGCGGGTGATCCCACTGGCGACCAGGCATCCATGTGCGCGCGGGCACGCGCCATCGGGCTTGCAAACCACGGCCGTCTACAGTCCTGCACGATCTCGGGGGACACCGTCGAGGTCGCGGTGGCCGTCGAGCTCCCAGGAGCACTCGCCGCCCTGGGGCCGCTCGTCGCCAGGGCCCGCGCCGGCCCGACGAACAGCGCCCTCAGCGAGGGAAGGCGCACCCTCGGCGAAGAAGGCCACAACGGAGGAAGGCACGATGTGGGAAGCGCACCGCCGGCATCGTCGACGGCCACCATCACCGCGGTGCCGGTGCGCCCACCGGCTGCCCGATCAGCTCGGATCGAGCCGGCGCAGGACGGCGTCGAGCAGCCGGCGGGCAGCCGGCTTGTCCAGGGGCTCGTTGCCGTTCCCGCACTTCGGCGACTGCACGCACGACGGGCAGCCGGCCGTACACTCGCAGGCCGCTATCACGTCCCGGGTCGCGCGCAGCCACGGCCCGCCGCGCAGAAAGCCGCGCTCGGCAAAACCCGCGCCGCCCGGATAGCCGTCATAGACGAACACCGTGGTGCGGGAGGTGTCCGGGTGCAGCGCGCTCGACACTCCCCCGATGTCCCACCGGTCGCAGGTCGCGAACAGCGGGAGGATGCCGATCGCCGCGTGCTCGGCCGCGTGGACGGCGCCGGGGACGGCGTCGTCGTCGATCTCCGCCTCGACCAGCAGCTCCTCGGTCACCGTGTACCAGACCGCCCGCGTGCGCAGATGCCGCGCGGGAAGATCCAGCGGATCATCGCCGACCACTCGCCCGCTGCCGGCCTGGCGCCGCTGGTAGGACACGACCTGGCTGCTGACCTCGACCGTTCCCAGATGGAGCTCGACATCGCCGGCGGTACGGGAGCGGATCGACTCCACCACCCGGATGTCGGTGTCCTCCCGGGCCACTGTCGTCCAGTCCGGCGTGGCTGCCTCCACGAACGCGACCGCCGCGTCCAGATCGAGCTCGATGACCAGGTAGGAGCTGCCCTGGTGCAGGTAGACGGCGCCGCGGTGCACCGTCGAGTGCGACGTGGCGGCGTCCACCGTGCCGAGCAGGCGGCCGGTGGACGCCTCGACGATCCGTACCGGCTGTCCGCTGACACCGCGGATGTCCACGTCCGGGCGGTGACGGTGTGTCCAGTACCAGCCCGCGGGCCGTCGCCTCAGCCGGCCGCGGCGTACCAGGTCGTCGACCGTGGGACGGGCCAGCGGCCCGAAAAGATCGAGATCGGCTTCGGTCAGCGGCAGTTCCGCGGCCGCGTACTCCAGATGCGGGCCGAGCACGTAGGGATTGTCGGGATCGAGCACGGTCGCCTCGACCGGCCGGCCGAACACGGCCTCGGGATGATGCACGAGATACGTGTCGAGAGGGTCGTCACGGGCGACCAGGACGGCGAGGGCGCCCGCCCCGTCCCGACCGGCCCGGCCTGCCTGCTGCCAGAGCGAGGCCAGCGTGCCCGGGTAGCCGGTGATCACGGTCGCGTCCAGCCCGGTGATGTCGACGCCCAGTTCGAGCGCGTTCGTCGCGGCGACGCCGAGCAGCCGCCCCGACCTCAGGTCCGCCTCCAACGCCCGGCGTTCTTCGGGCAGGTAGCCGGCGCGGTAGGCCGCGACCCGCTCCGCGAGGTCCGCCGACACCTCGGACAACGCCCTGCGCGCCGACTGCGCGATCACTTCCGCGGCCCTGCGCGACCGCACGAAGACGAGCGTGCGCACGCCGTCAGCTACAAGATCCGCAAGCAGGCCCGCTGCCTCGGCGGTCGCCGAACGACGGACCGCTACGCCGCCAGGGCCGTGAACCGGAGGTTCCGGTGGCTGCGCCGCGACGGCCGTGAGCGCCCCCGGCACCTGTCCAGCCGGTGTTCCCACTGGTTGGGACGATGCGGACTCCGCTGCTGCGGGAGCGACCGGCCCGCTGGAAACCGCTTCGGAGGCGGTCGGGCCGGCGGAGAGCGGCCCGGAGACGGCCGGGGCGGGACGCGACGGAGCCGGCGGAGCGGACGACGGCCGGGCCGATGGCTCGGACGAGGAGGCGAACGAGGAGGACGCCTGCCACGCGTGCGCCTGCCATGGGTACGACAGGGGTGGTTCGTACAGTGCGAAGCTCATCGCGCCTCTGGGGGAGGCGTCCTCCTCGACCGCCTGCACGTCGAGCCCGGTCAGGCGGCTGGCGGCATCCGCCGGCTCCGACAC
>NZ_CAKKTL010000295.1:0-5634 GCF_920664355.1 Protofrankia sp. CiP1_Cm_nod2 | reverse complement strand
GAGCAGCAGCAGCCGGCGCGCCCCCCGGGCAGCCAGCCAGCGGGCGACGCGCCGGCCGAGCGCGCCGGTACCACCGGTGATCAGGTAGGTGCCGTCCGGGCGGCAGCGCGGCCCGCCCGCGGCGGTGCCGGCGGCGGGCACCAGCCGGGTGGCCTCGGCCCGGCCGTCGGCGATCGCGATGACGTCCTCGTCCCGGCGCTGCCCGAGCAGGCCGGCCAGGACGGCGATGTCCGCGGCGGACGGATCCGCGGGCAGGTCCACCAGGCCGCCCCAGCGGTCGGGGTACTCGCCGGCCGCGATACGGCCCAGCCCCCACAGCGCGGTCTGTGCCAGCCCGGTGGCGTCCTCGGCCGCCCGTGCGCCGTGGGTGACGCACCAGATCCTGGCCGTCGGGTGCTCCCGCAGCACCGTGCGCAGCCGGCCCGCCAGCCGTACCACCGCGTCGGCCGGCTCCTCACCGGCCTGCGGCCAGGCGGTGAACACGACCGCGTCGGCTGTGCCCGGCCCGGTGACCAGCCTGATCGCGCCCGGGCCGCCGGCCTGGCCCAGCAGGCCCGGCCCAGCGGGCCCACCCCGCCCGGCCAGCAGCGCGGCAAGCCCGGGGTCGTAACTGAGCGTTGCTACCCGAGTGATGGACGCGGGGCCCGCTGCCGGTTCCAGCGGCTGCCAGGCGACCTCGTGGAGCAGGTGCGCGGCGGTCCGTGGTGGTCCCTCGGGGGTGCCGAAGCGCAGCGCCCGGATCACGGCGACAGGGCGGCCGGCCCGGTCGCTGACGTCGACGTCTACGGTGTCCCTGTCGCCGTCCCTGTCGTCGCCGCTGTCGTCGCCGCTGGTCCCGCCGTCGGTTCCGGTGCCGCGTACCCGCACCGTGAAGGCCACCTCCGCCGGTGGCTCGTCGACGGCCAGCGCCAGCCGCCCGATCCGGGCCGGCATCCGCAGGACGGGCGGGCCGGGGAAGACCACCGACGCCGTGGACAGCACGGCGTCGAGCACCGTCGCCCACGACGTCCTACCGTCTGGCGGCCCGTCACCGGCGGTTACCACAGCGAACAGGGTGGCGGACGGAGTGGCGGATGAGGCGGCGGACGGGCCGTCGTGGCGGCGCAGCCGCGTCACCCGCCATGGCAGGCCCATCGAGGTCACGCCGAGCGCGGCCAGCCGGTCGGTGACGAACCCCGGATCCACGTGGGTGCCGGCCGACGGCGCGGGGGCGGCCGTGCGCACCGGGCGGTCGGTGTCGACCGTCGCCACGGTGTGGGTCAGCCACGCGCCGTCCACGCTGGACGACAGCCGCAGCGAGGCGTCCTGGCAGGTCACCTGGATCTCCCGGGCCGGCGCGGTGGCGACCGGTACCAGCAGCGACACCTCGCGCAGCGCGCGGGTGCCCGCCGCCCGCAGGAAGGTGTTCAGCAGCACCGCCGCCGGCACGATCTCGCTGCCCGCCACCGGGTGGTCGCCCGGGTAGGGCCGGCTGCCGTGGTCCAGGTGGGTTCGCCACACCCTGGTCGGGACGGGCCCGTGCACGGTGAACGGGCTGGTGCCCAGCAGCGTGTGGCTCGCCGGGTCGTGGCCGGCGCCGGTTCCGCCCGTCGCGGCCGGGGAGTGCTCGGCCCAGTGCCGCTCGTGCTGCCACGCGTAGGTTGGCAGGTCCACCAGGTCCACCAGGTCACCGTCGGTGTGCAGCATCGACCAGTCGACCGGGGCGCCACGGCGGTACAGGGCGGCCAGGTTCTCCAGCAGGCAGCGCCGCGCCGGCCGGTCGCGGCGCAACGAGTACGCGACGACCGCCGACGGCGAGCAGTCCGCGATGGACTGGGCCACGACCGGATGGGTGGAGATCTCCAGGAAGGCCCGGTGGCCGTCGTCCACCGCGGCGGCCACCGCGGTGGCGAACCGGACCGGCGCGCGCAGGTTGGTGACCCAGTAGCCGGCGTCCCGGGCCGCCGGGCTTCTCGGGTCGCCCAGCGCCGTGCTGTACAGCGGGACCGCCGGCGGGTCGACCCGCAGATCGGCGGCGGCCCGGGCCAGTTGCGCGCACAGCGGTTCCATCTGGGCGCTGTGGAAGGCCACGTCGGAGTTGACCCGGCGGACGGTCAGCCCCTGCCCGGCCCAGCGCTCGATCGCCCGGGTGAGGGCCGCCGGCATCCCGGAGACGACGGTGGTTCCCGGCCCGGCCTCGATCGCGGCGCTGACCCGCGGGTCGTCCGCCAGCGCGCGCTCGGCCTCGGCGAAGGGCAGCGGCACCATCGCCATCGCGCCCCGGCCCGCCACCCGGCGCAGCAGCCGGGCGCGGCGGCAGGCCAGCTGGGCGCCGTCGTCCGCGTCCAGCACCCCGGCGACGACCGCGGCGGTGATCTCGCCGACCGAATGCCCGATCACCGCCGCCGGGCGCAGGCCGTACGACCGCCACAGCGCGCTCAGCCCGAGCTGCACGGCGAAGATCGACGCCTGTACCAGGTCCACACCCAGCGGCTCGTCACAGGTGAGGATCTCCCGCGGGGAACGGCCGAGCTCGTGGCGGTAGACCGCCTCGAGCTTGTCGAGCACCTCGGCGAACCGCGGCTCCTGCGCGAGCAGGTCGCGGCACATCCCCGGCCACTGCGCACCGTGCCCGGAGAACACCCACACCGGGTCGCCGAGATCCGGCTGCGCGCGTACCGGGGTGACGGCGGACAGCCCGTCGAGCAGCTCGGCGCGGTCCTCGGCGATCACCACCGCGCGGTGGGCCAGGTGCGACCGGCGCAGGGCGAGGGTGTGGCCGACGTCGGCCAGCTCCGCCGCGGGATGGGCCAGCAGCCAGTCGCGCAGCCGCCCGGCGTTGGCCGTCACCGCGTCCGCTCCCCGGCCGGATACCGGGTACATCCGGGGGCCGGCCGCCGGCCGCGGCCGGCTGTGACCGCTGTCCTGGCGGCCACGGCTGTCACGTTCCGTTGCCGGCGCCTGTTCGACCACCAGGTGCGCGATGGTGCCGCCGTAGCCGTAGCCGGCCACCCCGGCCCGGCGGGGATGGCCCGGTGACCGGCCTGCCGGCCACGGGGTGGGCGTGTCGACCAGCGCCAGCCCCGAGCCGTGCCACGGGATGCCCGGGTGCGGGCCGGCGACGGCCGGCGTCGGTGGGATGACCGCCCGCTCCACGGCCAGCACGGCCTTGATCAGGCCGGCGGCCCCGGCCGCGGCCTCGAGATGCCCGATGTTCGCCTTCACCGAGCCGACCAGGCAGGGCTGCCCGGACGGGCGGGCGCCTCCGATGACGGCGGCGAGCGCGCCGGCTTCGACCGGGTCGCCCGCCCTGGTGCCGGTCCCGTGCGCCTCGACGTAGCCGACGGTCGCCGGGTCCACCCCGGCGGTCCGGTACGCCTGGCGCAGCAGATGTTCCTGGGCGCTGCCGCTGGGCGCCATGATGCCGTCGGTGCGGCCGTCCTGGCGTACCGCGCCCCCGCGTAGCAGGGCGAGCACCCGGTTGCCGTCGCGCCGCGCCGCCGACAGCCGTTGCAGCACCACGAACCCGCAGCCCTCGCCACGGCCGTAGCCGTCGGCGGCGGCGTCGAAGGGTTTCGACCGGCCGTCCGGCGAGGTCGCGCCGGCCGCGTCGAGCGCGACAGCGAGCCCCGGCCCGGCCATCAGCATGACGCCGCCGGCCAGCGCCAGCGGGACGTCGTCGTGCAGCAGGCTGAGCGCCGCCTGGTGGATCGCGACCAGCGAGGCCGAGCAGGCGGTGTCGATCGCCACGCTCGGCCCGCGCAGGTCCAGGGCGTGCGAGATGCGGTTGGCCGCCGCGCACATCGACGCGCCGATACCGGTCCACGCCTCGATGCCGGGCAGGTCCTCCAGCAGCCGCCGCCCGTAGTCGTCGGAGCCGATCCCGACAAACACCGCGGTGTCCGACCCGGCGAGCGTGCCGGGCGGTATGCCCGCGTGTTCCAGCGCCTCCCAGGCGACTTCCATGGCCAGCCGGTGCTGCGGGTCTATCAGGCGGGCCTCGCGCGGCGGTATCCCGAAGAACTCGGCGTCGAAACCGGCGATATCGGGTATGAACGAGCCGCGGGCCGTGGTGCGGCGCAGCACGGCCGCCGTCCGCGGGTCGCGGGCGTAGTCCTCCCAGCGGTGGTCGGGTATGTCGCCCGCCGCGACCCGGCCGTCCATCAGGAATCGCCACAGCGACGCGGGGGAGTCGATACCGGCGGCGAATCTGCAGCCGATGCCGACGACAGCCACCGGATCCGGCGGTGATTTCATGCTGCGCGTCCCCCGTAATGGTCGTGATATGACGTGGCGCGGGTTTCCTGGCGGCGGCCCGCTGCCGGGAGGCCCGGGATGACCGGCGTGCTGCCGGTGGCCGGAAATGTTCTTCCGGCCACCGGCAGCACGGGAGGGGGAATGATTCAGAGTATTACCTTGCTGCCGTCCCAGACGGTCTCGCCGAAGACGTCGCCGAACAGCCAGTTGCCGGGGGCGTTCGGGTCGGTGCTGGTGTAGAACTCCTGCCACGCGGTGACCAGTTCGGGTACCGACAGCGAGCCGTCCCCGTTGCGGTCGAGTTTCTCGAAGGCGATCCTGCTGTTCGTGGTGGAGGTGCCGAACGCCTTCTGGAAGTTGGCGAACTCACCCACGTCGACGCGGCCGTCGCCGTCCCGGTCGGCGATGTCGAACAGGGCCTGGGCCAGCGGTCTGAAGCCGGCCTCGAACTTGGCGATGTCGGTGGCGAAGGCGCTCTTCAGGCCGGCACGCCACTCCAGCGGGGTGACCTTGCCGTCCTGGTTGGAGTCCAGCTCCTTGGAGACGTGCGCCCAGAAGTTCTCGAACGAGACCAGCAGCGCCTGCGCCTTGGCGGAGCCGAACGGCTCGCCGAGGTAGGCGATGATGCGCGCCGCCAGGGCGAGGGCGTCCGCGGCCTCGAGAACTCCGTTGCCATTCTGGTCGCCATGGCCGAAGCAGATGTCGATTTTGCGGTCGAGGAGCTGTTCCACGTCACTTGGTGCGGGCATGGGAATACCACCTTCGGGACGTTGAGGGAGCGGCGGAAATGCGGTTTCAGCGTGAGTCGCCCACGGCGGGTACGAGTGGTCGTGTCCAAGTCGATTCCCCCGTGGATCAACGCTGTGCCGTCAGCCTAACTATGGCTCCATGCCTTGACAAGCGTTCTCCCACGGGCGGAACGGCGCAGGCCCTCCGACTGGGTCACGGCACGTAAATCATCATTACTGTCAGTAGTAATGACTGTTGTGACGTCGATTGTCAAAGGCCCGGCTGAGCTGGGCTTTTATTTGTTCTTGATGTCGCCTGCGCAAAACCGGGAGTCCCCGCCGGATGCTCTCCGTAGTTTTTTGAAAAATATGTCCGGATGGATTTTGGGTGATACTGGTGGATGAAATCTTGATTTTGTTGTTTCTTGATTGTCAAGTTGTTCGATAAATGTCTGTTTATTGAGCGGGCAGCTGTTACGTGCGGGCTTTCCGGGCCGAAGTTTTCCGGGTGGGTGGCCCGGGGCTGGCCGGGCGGGACGCTCCGGCCGGGTGGATCGACGCGCGGGCACCCGCGCGGGCACCGCCGCGGGCGGCACGGCCCCGCGGAGCGCCCCACGGGCCGTCCGCACCCGCCCACATCAGCCGCCCGGACCACCCGGAACCCGTCGGC
>NZ_CAKKTL010000294.1:0-5656 GCF_920664355.1 Protofrankia sp. CiP1_Cm_nod2 | reverse complement strand
GCCCGGCTGCTGGCCCCGGCCCGGCTGCTGGCCCCGGCCCGCGGCGCGCCGCCCGCGACGCGGCCGGTCGGCCGGGTGCGCCACGGGTCGTCCTCGCGTCGGTCCGGGCGGAGGAACTGTCGGTCGACGAGTGCCTGCGGGCCGTCCGCGAGCCCGGGGTGGGGGCGGTCGCGCTCTTCGTGGGCACGGTACGTGATCACGACCACGGGCGCGCGGTCACCGAACTGGAGTACACTGCCCACCCGCGTGCCGGCGCCGAGATCACACGCGTGGCGGACGATGTGGCTGCCATGTACCCGGTGCTCACCGTTGCCGTCACTCATCGTACGGGACTACTCGGTATCGGTGACATCGCCGTTGTCGTCGCGGTGGGGGCCGCGCACCGCGACGAGGCGTTCGCGGCCTGTCGTCGCCTGATTGACGAGGTCAAGGCCCAGGTGCCGATCTGGAAGCGGCAGGTCTTCGCGGACGGTTCGTCGGAGTGGGTGGGAGCCTGCTGAGCGTGGCTTACCATGAAGGTCGCCTCCCTTCCCCCGTCTCGACGCCGAGGCCGCCATGTGGTTCCTGCTCATCCCGCCTGTCGCCGTTCTGGTCACCCTTGTCTGGTTCGCCCTGCGCTCGCGCCCGGAACGCCGGCCCGAAGCACTGATCACCGTTGAGGGCTACCGGCGCAGCATGGCCGCTCTGGCGCGGCCGCTGCACTCGTCCCATGATCCGTCCAGTCGTGACCGGAGCTGGGCGTCCCGGGCCGGCGGCCGCCCGCCGGACCCGCGGTCGCCGGACGCGCCGTAGCCGCCGCCCCGTGGCGGATCCGCCCGTGTGGGCCCGGCCGTTGCGGGCCACACGAGCGGTTGCGCCACAGTTATGCCACTTTTTTGTGATCACTTTTTTGTCAGCTCGCTAGACTGCGAACATGACGCGGCGTATCCAGACACTCGTTGTTGCGTCCACGTTGTCGTTACTGCTCGTGGTCGTCGGGCTGTGGCTGCCGGTGCCGTTCGTGCTGCTCTCGCCCGGGCCGGTCACCGACACGCTCGGGCGTACCGACGGCAAGCCGTTGATCGAAATAGAGGGCCGGCAGACCTACCCGACCTCGGGGCGGCTCGAGCTGACGACGGTCGAGGAGATTCCCCGGCTCAACGTCCTCGGCGCGGTCCGCGGCTGGCTCAGCAGCGACCAGGCCGTGGTGCCCCGGGAGCTGGTCCAGCCGCCGGGTACCAGCGAGGAGCAGATCCGCCAGGAGAACACCGCGGCGATGATCGACTCGCAGGACCAGGCGACCGCCGCGGCTCTCCGCGAGCTCGGTGTCGCCGCGACCGGGACGTCCGTGGTCGTCTACCAGCTCGGTGCGCGCTCGCCCGCCGAGGGCAGGCTGCTGCCGGGCGATGTGATCGTGTCCGTGAACGGCGCCGCCATCACCACGCAGGGGCAGCTGCGGGACGAGATAGCGCGGGTCCGCCCCGGGCAGGCGGTGGCCATCTCCTACGTCCGGGACGGTGGCGCGCCCGCGCAGGCCGACATCATGACGGTGCCCGCGCCGGACGACCCGTCCCGGCCGGTCATCGGGATCATCACCACCGAGAAGCGCAGCTACCCGTTCACGGTGACGATCAGGCTCAAGGACGTGGGCGGACCGAGCGCCGGGCTGATGTTCGCTCTCGGCATAGTCGACCTTCTCGGGCCCGAACAGCTCACCGGCGGCCGGACGATCGCGGGCACCGGCACCATCGACGCCGCCGGCACGGTCGGGCCGATCGGCGGCATCCAGCAGAAGCTCCTCGGCGCCCGCCGCTCCGGCGCGGTCGCCTTCCTCGTCCCGGCCGGGAACTGCGCGGACGCCCGGGAGTCCGCCCCGGGCGGCCTGCGGCTCATCCGGGTCGAGACGTTGCAGGACGCCATCGGCGACCTGCACGCCCTCGCCGACAATCCCCAGGCGAACGTCCCCAGCTGCTGAGCGCCCGCGCCCGCCCGAGAAGCCTCACCCGTTGACACGGCCATCCCGGCGGGTGACGGCTGCCGGCAAGCCGGCCACCTGACGGACACACCGGCCGGTGGGCCTGTCCCGGCCGGGAAACGATCCTCCGGTCAGGGAAAGGCGCCGGTCAGTGGAAGGTCGCGAGCAGGCCGTCCACGAGGCCGTCGGCGAGGTCCGGGTCGACCACCAGCTCCTCGTCCCCGCGTACCCGCAGGCAGGACGCGTGCTGCCCGTCGCGGGTCACCCCGACCGCGAGCCGCACGTCCTGGCGCTCGGGATGGCTGGCCGCCCAGATCTCGATGTCCGCCTCCTCGTAGGGGGCTTCCTGCTCGGCGCTCGGGGGCAGCACGACGAGCTCGGTGACCAGGACACAGCCAAGGACCTCCTGCGGCCAGCCGATGCCGGCCAGCACCTCGTCCAGGCGCCCGGGGGGCAGGGGCTCCTGCTCGACCGGGGTGAGCGAGCCGGGGACGATCTGGCCGATGTGCGCGGCCAGGGCCGGCTCGCGGGCGACGAGCTCGGACGTGTCCGCCAGCGCGTACACCTGACTGGGCTGGTCCCAGCCCAGATCGGCCACGTGCCGCTCGACCTCCAGCACAACGGATGTCAACTCACTGATGTCGGGGCTGCTCACTAGCCCATCCTCTCCGATGGTGCCAGTCGGGCACTGGCGTAGGTTGCCTTCCAGGTGGACAACCTGGTCGTGTGCCCCCGACACAAGGAGAAGCGAGTGGCAGCAGCCCGCAGGCCACTGGTGGCGCGTACCCGCATCCTCATCCCCACTCTGGTCGTGCTCATCGTTCTGGTCGTTCTACTCGGCGTCTTCACCCGGGTCTACACCGACCTGCTCTTCTTCCGGTCGGTCGGCTTCGGCAAGGTCTTCAACACCGTCCTGTCGACACGGATACTGCTGTTCGTCGTCTTCGGTGCGCTGATGGCCGTCGCGGTGGGTGCCAACCTGCTGCTCGCGTACCGGCTGCGGCCCTCGGTGCGCCCGCTCTCCCTCGAACAGCAGAATCTCGAGCGCTACCGGGCCGGCATCGAACCGTACGCGGTGCTGATCCTGTTCGGCGTGTCGATCCTGTTCGGCATAGTAGCGGGTGTCTCGGCGTCCGGCCGGTGGCGGACCTGGCTGTTGTGGCGCAACGGGGAGTCCTTCGGGCAGCGGGACGCCCAGTTCCACCGCGACATCAGCTACTACGCCTTCACCTACCCGTTCCAGCGTTTCCTGCTCGGCTTCCTGCTGACCATCGTGGTGCTGTCGTTGCTGGTGACGCTGGTGACGCACTACCTGTTCGGCGGTATCCGGCTGCAGACGCAGAGCGAGCGGGTGGTGCCGGCGGCGAAGGTGCACATATCCGTCCTGCTGGGCCTGCTGGCCCTGCTGAAGGCGTGGGCCTACTACCTCGACCGCTTCGGGCTGGTCTTCTCCTCGCGCGGGGCGGTGCGCGGGGCCTCCTACACCGACACGCACGCGGTACTTCCCGCGAAGCTCATCCTGTTGTTCATCTCATTGCTGTGCGCGGTGCTGTTCATCTACAACATCTTCCAGCGGGGATGGACGCTGCCCCTGCTGTCCGCCGGGATACTGGTGCTGTCCGCCCTGGTGGTGGGAGGCATCTACCCGGCGATCGTCCAGCAGTTCCAGGTCCGGCCGAACGAGGCCTCCCGGGAGGCGCCCTACATCTCGCGGAACATCGCGGCCACCCGCGCCGCGTACGGGATCGACCAGATAAGACCGCAGCCCTACGACGCGTCCACCACACCCGACACGGCCAAGCTCGGCGCGGACTCGGCGACGCTGTCCAACGCGCGCCTGCTGGACCCGAACGTGCTCTCCGCGACCTACGACCAGCTCCAGCAGATCCGTGGCTACTACGGCTTCCCGGCCTCGCTCGACATCGACCGTTACACCATCGCCGGCGCCGACGGGCGCGACGGCACCCAGGACTACGTGGTCTCCGTCCGCGAGCTCGACCAGGGCGGTCTCGCGCCGCAGCAGCGGAACTGGATCAACCTGCATCTGACGTACACCCACGGCAAGGGGTTCGTCGCGGCGCCGGCGAACATCGTCGACAGCTCCGGACGCCCGGTCTTCACCGAGCAGAACCTGCCGCCGACCGGCCCGCTGAACGTACGGGAGAGCCGGGTCTACTTCGGCGAGCTGTCCCCGGACTACTCGATCGTCGGCACCCGGCAGGCCGAGATCGACGGGCCGGGCGACGCCGCCGGCAGCCAGGCGACGACCAGCTACAACGGGAGCGGCGGCGTCTCGGTCGGCTCGACGTTCCGGCGGGCCCTGTTCGCGTTGCGCTTCCAGGAGAAGAACATCCTGCTGTCGAGCGACATCACCGACAGTTCCCGGATCCTCTACGTGCGTAACCCGCGGGACCGGGTGAGCAAGGTCGCGCCCTGGCTGACCCTGGACGGCGACCCCTACCCCGCGGTCATCGACGGCCGGGTGACGTGGATTCTCGACGGCTACACGACCACCGACGGATACCCCTACGCCCAGCGCCGCACCCTCGGCTCGGTGACCGCGGACGCGGTGACCACCCGGGTGGCCAACCGGGCCAACCAGGCCGCGAACGAGGTCAACTACATCCGGAACTCCGTGA
Source organism: Protofrankia sp. CiP1_Cm_nod2 (assembly GCF_920664355.1). Classification (NCBI taxonomy): domain Bacteria; kingdom Bacillati; phylum Actinomycetota; class Actinomycetes; order Frankiales; family Frankiaceae; genus Protofrankia; species Protofrankia sp. CiP1_Cm_nod2. The sequence continues at coordinate 1,063 of NZ_CAKKTL010000294.1, read as the reverse complement.
AGGTCACCGTCGACGCCTACAACGGGACCGTCGCGCTCTACGCCTGGGACGAGGCGGATCCCGTCCTGAAGACCTGGATGAAGGCGTTCCCGGGCAGCGTGAAGCCGAAGAGCGACATTCCCGCGTCCCTGCTGAGCCATCTCCGTTACCCGGAGGACCTCTTCAAGGTGCAGCGGGACCTCCTCGCCTCCTACCACGTGACCGATCCGCGTGAGTTCTACTCACAGGAGGACTTCTGGGCGGTCTCACCGGCCCCGGACGACCAGAACCAGACACAGCCGCCGTTCTACGTCTACAGCCAGCTGGTCGGGCAGTCGCAGCCCACCTTCAACCTGACCTCCCCGCTGCTGGCGCGGGCGTCGTCGAAACTCGCCGCCTACATGGCGGTGTCGAGCGATCCCGGCAGCTACGGCGAGTTCCAGGTCCTGCAGCTGCCCAAGGGCGTCACGATCAACGGGCCGGTCCAGGTGCAGAACCTCATCGAGTCCAACGCGAAGATCTCCCAGGAGCTCAACCTGCTGCGCGGCCAGGGCTCCCGGACCATCCAGGGGAACCTGCTGACCCTGCCGGTGGCGGGCGGGCTGCTCTACGTCGAGCCGTACTACGTCCAGGCGCGGGAGAACGCCGTGTACCCGACCCTGCAACGGGTGGCGGCCGTCTACGGCGAGAACATCGGTTTCGCGCCGACCCTGGGCGAGGCGTTGAGCCAGGTCTTCGGCACGAGCGTCGGCGGTACGCCCGGCGGCGGCACGGGCGGTGCTGGCGGTACGGGCGGCACCGGCGGTACGGGACCGGAGAGCCCCCCGCCGGGCGGCACGAACGACCCGCAGATCCGGCAGGCGATCGCCGACGCCGACCGCGCCTTCACCGCCGGGCAGGACGCGCTGCGCAAGAGCCCGCCCGACTTCACCGCCTACGGCAACGCGCAGAAGGACCTCTCGGACGCCCTGGACCGGCTGGGGCGGCTGACCGCGGCGCCACCGCCGCCAGCGAGCCCCGCGCCTTCGCCGCCGCCAGCGAGCCCCGCGCCGCCGCCGTCTCCCGGGCCCGCCGAGCCGGGCTC
>NZ_CAKKTL010000293.1:5613-6479 GCF_920664355.1 Protofrankia sp. CiP1_Cm_nod2 | reverse complement strand
TAGCGGGCCACGAGCGCCTCGAGCACCTCGGCGATCCGCTCACCGGCCGGATCGAGGACAGCCTGGCCGGCCGGGGCATCAGCGGGGCTCCGGGCCACCGCCCCGGCAGTGGCGTCAACAAAAGGTCACCGTACGGCGTCGCGGACGCGGTCGACGATCGACGCGATCGGGCCGACGGTCCACTGCGCGACGGGTGACCCCGTGGTGGACGGGTGCGGGTGCGTGGGAGCGATCTTCTCCGCGGTGCGCAGCCGGCGGCCCATGCCTTCCAGCTGCTCCTCGCTACGGGCCGCGTGGACGCGCGGGAACTCCTCGCTCTCCTCGTGCTCGGCGTGGCGGGAGACGGCCCGCTCGAACTCGGCCAGCTTCCGGTCGAACTCGCCGCTGTGCACGTCCATCTTCTCCAGCGCCTTGAGCACCTGCGTGGACTCGCCCTCCTCCCGGTCGCGGGCCTCGGCGACCGCCCGGTCGACATCCCTGGTCACCGGCCGCAGAACCAGCTCCTCCGCTGTCTCGTGCACCGCGAGCAGCGCCCGCAGCTCGTCGAACGCCTGCTTCTTGTGCCCGCCCGCCGTGCTGCGCACCTCGGCGAACAGGTCGCGGATACGGGCGTGCTGGTTGAGCAGGACGCCCACCACGTCATCATCAGGCAGCTGGGCCGCACGGGCCCGCTCGACGTCGGCTTCGCTCATCGTCATGAGGTCCTCCTTGGCGTGCCGCCCCTCCTCGAAGGGCAGGTCGGGTTCGATGGGCATGCCCGCCTGCCCACCGCCAAACCCCGACCCGCGCCGGCCGCTCGGCGCGGGTCGGGATCTGGCGGCGATCGGCCGAGCCATCGGCGGGTCCGTCCCGGGCCGTCCTCGCCC
>NZ_CAKKTL010000293.1:3179-5331 GCF_920664355.1 Protofrankia sp. CiP1_Cm_nod2 | reverse complement strand
TGCCGTCTTCGCCCTGTGCCGTCCCGCGGCCGGATGTGTTTCGGGCCCGGCGGCCAGGGGAGAGCGGAACTGGAGCGGAAGTCGTCGCGTAACTGCCGGTAACTCGTCGCTGCCGCCGTCGACCGACGGCGCGATCCCGGGCCGGCCCGGTCCCACACCCCGGACCCGGGCGGCGGGGAAGTCGGGGCGCAAGCGGGGTAAACAGCCCGGCGCGGACGGTATCTCGCTGGCGTGGAACGACGACGCGGTGAGGGTGGCGTGCCGGCCGGCCGGCCGGCTGGTGCGGCTGCGGGGCTGACCTCGCCGGCGCCGCCGGCGTGCGGGTCGTGCGGTCCCACCAGGTCGTGGATGTGCCGCTGGTGACCGCCACGACGACGCAGTACGACCTGGTCGCGGTCCGCTGCGGCTGCGGGCGGGAGCACGCGCCGACCCAGCCGGCCGGGGTGCCCCGGGCGCCGGTGTCCTACGGGCCGAACCTGCGGGCGCTTGTCGTCTATCTGCTCGTTTTCCAGCACCTGCCGGTCGAGCGCGCGGGGCAGCTCGTCGAGGCCGTGACCGGCGCGGCCCCGTCGCCCGGGTTCGTGCACGGGATGATCGCCCGCGGTGCGGCCGCCGTCGCCGGCACGGTCGAGGACATCAAGGAGAGCATCAAGGACGTGAATGTTTACCCCTGGTGTCGGGGAGCGCAGGCTGGCCGGTCTGCCGGATCCGACCAGCCCGGCGATCCGCTCCGCGCCCGTGAGTGAGTAAACCCTGCGGACGGCCCGCTGTGGAAATCTTTGACGGAATGCAAACAGGGACCCGGCCATTTCTAACGCCACGCTGGCGTTGCCCGGCTGGCGCGGCGGTCGTACATGGCCACGGCTGATGGCTACGACCGGCGCCGCGGCGGGTCCCGACGGGCCCGATCGGATCGCTCCGTGCGCGCTTGCCGTGTATGCCGGTACAGAGTTGATGCTGGGGCGGCATGCGCACACATGAGGTGGCCGAGCGGGCAGCGGTGAAGAGCCAGGCGTTGCGGTACTTGGCTGGACTTGCTGCACGCCGACGGCATCGAGGGAGCGGGGAAGGACATCGCTGATGAGGTTGACGATTCTGCCCGTCCCGGGCTGCCCGAACGTCGCGACGCGGCTGGCAACCTGGCCGGGTCACCGTCGCTGGCCCAGCTCCGCCACGTGCTTGATCCGCCGGCCGTGCTCGACCGCGACGGACCCTGACCTTCGTCGGGTTGCCAACCCGCATCACCGTCGCCGGTGCGGTGACGGTCGTGGCGATGCGGCAGTACCGCATAGACCTTGACCGGCACCGCAACGAGGCGATCTACGGCAGGCGCCGGCCCAACCAGCGCAACGGCCGGCCGATGACCGGATGCTGATGCCACCGCCGCCGCATGACCAGACGCCGGGCGGCCCGCAGCCCGTCACGCAGCCGGGAGGCGGGTGAGGGGCGCAGCTCGTCCTCACGGCCCCGGGCCTGCTGATGCAGGAAATGCGCGCATGACAGGCAGACCCCGACCTCGGGATGGCTCCCGAGCCGGACCAGGTCAGACTCCTGGTAGGTACCACCGCAGCACCAACAGGTGAGCGGCTCGGCGGCGTCTGACTCGGTAGCGGTCGTGGCTGTCGTCATGAGAGCCCTTCCTTTCATCCGATCAGGTCGCCGAGCAGATCCTCGCTGAGCCGGTCCACGTCGATTCCCTGCCCGGTCAGCAGCAGCCGAACTGGATGGGCCATGCCGACACGCAGGCCCAGGCGCGCGGCATCGCGGCGCCCCCGGCGGCCCAGCCCGGAGCCGAGCCGGTCGCGCGCGACGCGCAGCACACCATAGAGCAGGTGCTCGGGGCGGATCTCGGCCTCGCCGCGCCGGCCGGCGGTGGTGCAGGCGATGACCTGCGCCCGCCTGATCAGATACGGCGGCCCGCACAGCGGGTTGTGCTGGGCTCGTCCGCACCACCAGAGGCGCCGACGCACCCGCCGCGCGGCGTCGTGCACCGCCGATGTTCTACAAAGGTCCTGACACCTGCATGATGCCGGGGCTCGCTACTGCCTGTGTTCAGGTGGCAGGCTTCGGGCTGCTCCAAGCGTGACATGCGGGAGAGTCCGACCTCCGATTGTGGGAATGTAGCCTGTCGATTGTCGGCGCTGTGAACCAG
>NZ_CAKKTL010000293.1:0-2665 GCF_920664355.1 Protofrankia sp. CiP1_Cm_nod2 | reverse complement strand
ATGCAGACAGCCCGTGTCCGCGTGGCGCGGCGCACGGCAGGCTTCCTCCGACCGGCCCGCGCATCGCGCTCACACATACAGGGATGGCGTCCCGAGCTGCCGCCCGGTCGTATGTTGCAGGTCCCCGGCCGCGGGGAGGTTTTCGTGCGGCAGACCCGGGCCGACCGGGACGGTGTACTGCCGGTGTTGCTGCTGCACGGGTGGACCTGGTCGCTGGACGTCAATTTCTTCGGGTTGATGCCACCGCTGTCCCAGCGGCATCCGATTGTCGGCCTGGACCAGCGTGGCCACGGACGCGGACTGCCGATCGCCGGGGAGTTCTCCATCGCCGACTGCGCCGAAGACGTCATAGCGGTGCTCGACGTCCTGAATATCGACCGTGTGATCGTGTGCGGATTCTCCCTCGGCGGCTTGGTGGGAACGCATATGGCGTTGGCTCATCCGCAGCGGGTCGCGGGCCTGGTCCTGGCAGCTTGCGCGCTGAACTACCGGCAGAACCGCCGCGACCGCCTGTTGTGGACCACTCTTGCGACGGCAGCCCCGCTGGCTCGCCTCAACCGGGGAAACTCGCTGCCCGCGCGCTACTTCGGAGCCAATCGGCGCAGCGGGACTGATGTGGTCAACCGATGGCCGTGGCTGCACGCCGAACTAACCCGTACCCCACTGGCCGCCGTCCTGGCCATGGGCCGTGCCGTGCAACGCCACGATCTGCGCGGACGTGTTCAACCGCTCCGAAACGTGCCGTCAGTCGTGCTGCTGACCGACAACGACACGCTGTGCCGCCCCGCCTTGCAACGGCAACTGGCCGACCAGCTCGGGGCACATGTCATCCCGGTAGCAGCCGATCATGATTTTCCGGTGGTCCATCCCGACCTGTTCGCCACTGCCATGCTGGACGCAGTTGCCAGGGTGAACGCCCGCGTGAGCGGGGCGTAGCGCTGCTCGGTCGCGCTCATTTCCGCGCCGTGCCTTCCCCAGGGCCTCGGCATGATGACTGATCCACAACTAGTAGGGCTTTGTTAGGTGACCAAAGGTGCGTGAATCCCTCGGCCCCGTGTCGGACCGGATCTGGGCGGCCGAATGACCTTCCTTCCGTTGGGCCTACCTGACCGCGTCGGCCAGAAGGTCGACCTGGCCGGGTTCCGGGTTGCACGGGAACAGCACCAACTCGTCGCACCCCGCCTCGGCGAAGGCGGCGACAGCGTCGCGGACCGCCCTGCCGTCGGTCAGCGCACCCGCCACCACCTGTTCGGCGTACGCTCCGGCGAACGCGTAGTAGTGCCGGAGGTAGCTCTCAGCATGTACGCGTGCCTGCGGCCCCAGGGAGAAGTAACCGAGTGCCGCCAGCCGTGGCCGATCCTTGCGGCCGCGGGCTTCCCACGCAGCCTTCGCCTGCGCAGCGGCCGGCCCGAACGCCTCCGGCGGCGCCCCACCCGCGATCCATCCGTCCGCGTGCTCGGCGGCCCGCTGGAAGGACCTCGGTGACTGGCCTCCGATCAGCAACCCGGGACGAGCCGGTGGAGTGGGCCCGATCGCCCCCGCGTCGCCGCGCGGCTCACCGGACCAGATTTCAAGCGTGTCCACCAGCATCTTTTCGAATCGTCGCCCCCGGCCATTAAAAGGAACGCCGCCGGCCTGGTAGTCGTCCTCCCGACCGCCCAGGCCGAGGCCCAGCACCAACCGGTTGCCGGAAAGATGCTGGATACTTGCGGCCTGCTTGGCGAACAACGCCGCATTGACCCGGTACGGAAGAATCGCGATGGCGGTCAGGAGCTTGATCCGCTCAGTCACCGCCGCTGCGGCCGCAAGCGTGATCAGAGGCTCGTCATTGGGGTAGACGAGACGGTCGATGACGCCGAGTGACAAGAATACGGAGCGGTCCGCCCGTTTGGCCCACTCGAGGATCTGGCTGCCTTCGACGCCGGGAATGGTGGAGGGCAACCCGATCGAGACGTCCATTTCCCGTACTCCCACTCTGGCGATTTCGGGTACTTTCCGGCATCGGGCATTTTGTGCGCGACCGGGCAACCATCCGTCATCCACAATATCCGTGGAGACGCTGGCGCCAGCGTAGCTGGCGGTGACCGCATGCACAACCGGTCGCCAGGTTCAACACAGCAAGCAGCAAAAGAGGGACTGGTGGTGTCCATTCACGGGTGTGACCTGTGTTGATGTTGTTTCAGGCGGCGGCTGGGACTGGTAGCCAGGGTTTGCCGGTCAGGGCGGTGCGGATGGCGTCGAGGGCACGCAGGCCGTGGTCGCGGGCGGAGACCAGGTAGGAGCGCACGCGGCAGTAGGCGGCCAGGGTCGCCTGGGTATGCCAGTATCCCGACGGGCACGTGATCATCTTCAAGTCCGACCCACACGACCTGGTTGGGTATGTCATAAAGTTCCCGGCTGTGTCCGGATCGGCGGAGGATGGCTACCGGCCGCGGGCCGGGGCCGGGCCCGGACCCGGACCCGGACTGAAGGTCCTGCCCGGCGCGGCGACGGCGTTGCGGCTGTCGGGTGCTGAGGCGCTGCCCCGGCCTGCTGCGCCGCGTGCCGCTGAACGCCCCTCAGGGAGGGCGTCTAGCGGCGCATGTCGCGCAGCGCGGTGAGGACCTCGTCGGGTCCGACGCGCCACCGGTAGTCGCTGGAGACCGCGGCGAAACGGACGGCCCCA
>NZ_CAKKTL010000292.1:0-5703 GCF_920664355.1 Protofrankia sp. CiP1_Cm_nod2 | reverse complement strand
GGCCCGCCGTCGCCGGAGCCACCCGCGGCGGATGCGGCGCCCGCGGACGCGCCCGGCGCGGCTGACCGGCCAGCCCCGCCGCCCGCGAGGTAGTAGTGGATGTCACCAGCCGCGACATACTGTTTGAACTGGTCCAGGGTGGGCGCCGGGTCGCCGCCGTTGAATCCGCCCATCGCCATGATGGCCGTACCACTGGCCAGCTCGAGCACACCTGCGGTCTGGGATCCGGACGTCGCGGCAGCCCAGCGATGGCCGGCCTGGCCATCCCTGAGCAGCTGGACGATTTCGGAGCCGGCGGCCGCACCGCCGTCGAAACCACCGCCGTCGAAACCACCGCCGGGGCCACCACCAGAACCGCTGGAAGCACCATCACGCGGCCGGCCGTCCGTCGCGCCATCCATCGCGTCGTTTGCCGCGCCGCCGGCCGGCCCGAAGAACTGGCGGGCCATCCCGCCGGGAAAGCCGCCGCCGGCCAGCGCCGGGCCGGCGCTGGGGATCGACCCGGAATGGGGGGTCGACGCGGTCTCGACGGCATAGGCGGCCGACGGCGCTCCCAGCGCGAGGGCGACCGCCGCCGCACCCACCACGGTGCCGCTCAGGGTGCCGCTCAGGGTGCCGCTCAGGGTGCCGGTGAGCGGCCGGCGGCCGACCAGCAGGGCGAGGGCGCCGACGGCGGCGGCCGCGACGACGACGAACCGCAGGGCCGGATACCAGTCGGGGGTGCGGTTCAACAGCACGAACGACCAGCCGCCGGTGGCCCCGACCGCCGCCGCCATCAATATCCGGGAAATCCAGGAATTCCTGGCCCGCCACAAGGCCGTCCCGCCGAAAGCGATCAGTCCGCCGATCCCCGGCGCGACCGCGATCGTGTAGTAGGGATGGATGATGCCGCTCATATAGCTGAACACGCCGACGGTGACGAGCGTCCAGCCGCCCCACAACAGCAGGCCGGCGCGGACGCGATCCGTGCGCGCGGCCCGACGGGTCACCCACAGACCGCCCACCAGCGCTGTCAACGCCGCTGGCAACAGCCAGGAGATCTGGGTGGCCATCTCGCCGCTGAACAGCCGGTTCCAGCCGGTGGCACCGCCGAACATCCCGCCGCCGGGGCCACCACCGCCGAAGAACACGTCACCGCCCGGGCCACCTGCCCCGCCAGGAGACGTCATCCGGTTCAGGTACGCGGCGGCTCCGGCTGGCAGATCCCCCTGGGGCAGGCCGGCGAACACGCCCCGGCCGGCGCCCCCGCCGGGATTCCCGTCACCACCGAAAATACGGCCAAGGCCGTTGTAGCCGAAGGTGAGCTCGAGAATGCTGTTGTTGGTCGACCCGCCGATATAGGGCCGGGAGTTCTTCGGCCACAGCTCGACCGCCGCCACGTACCAGCCGGCGGAGACGACGATCGCGGCCGCGCCGGTCAGCAGGCCGAGCAGCCGCCGGCCGACGGATGTGGGCGCGGCCACCAGATACACCAGCGCGAACGCCGGGACGGGCAGGAACGCCTGCATCATCTTCGTCAGAAAGGCGAACCCGACCGCCACCCCGGCCAGCGCCATCCAGCGGAAACCGCCGTCCTCGGTCGCGCGCACCACGCAATAGGCCGCGACGACGAGCAGCAGCACCAGCAGCGCGTCCGGATTGTTGAATCTGAACATCAGCACAGCGACGGGCGTCAGGGCGAGAACGGCGGCGGCGAGCAGCCCGGCCCGCGGCCCGGCCCAGCGACGAACCGCCAGGTACAGGACGCCGACAGCGGCCACGCCCTCGAGCGCGTTCGGGACAAGCATGCTCCAGCTGCTGAAACCGAAGAGCCGCCCGGACAGCCCCATCACCCACAGCGACGCCGGCGGCTTGTCGACAGTGATGAAATTCGACGCGTCGAACGACCCGAAGAACCATGCCTTCCAGCTCTGTGTGCCGGCCTGGACCGCCGCCGCGTAGAAGCTGTTGGCGTACCGGGAGGCACCCAGCTCCCACAGATAACCGACAGCGGCCGCGGCCAGCAGGACGAGCAGCGCCGGGCGTGCCCACCACGGGTCGGCCGCGTGCCCCCGCAGTGGCCGGGGCAGCCGTACCGGCGACCGGCCCGCTGCCCGTTGCGGCGCCCGCCGCGGCGGGGTCACCGGCTCGGCGGGCTCGAGGCTGGTGCCGACCGTGCTCCAGTCGAGGCCGCCGACGCCCGCGCTCATCGTGTGATCAGACTGGCGGAAGCGTTCAGGCTGGTGGCGGTGTTGCTCGCGGAGGTGTTACTGCCGGATCCGCTGGATCCACTGGATCCGCCCGGCCCGCCCGGCCCGCCCGGCCCGCCGAATCCGTCCGGCGCGCCCTGCCCGTCCGGCCCGGTCCGCCCGCCAGGCCCGCCGCCGGGCAGACCGGAATCGCGGCGAAGCTGCGCGACGCACTCCCGGAAGGCCTCACGGGTCTTGGAGTCCGTCAGATCCGGACGTATGGGGGTGCCGTCGTCGACGGTGACGCCCTTGCTCCGCAGGCATTCCTGGAGAGCTTCCCCGTCGATCGCCAGCCTGGGACGGCCTTGCCCACGCTCGCCGCCATCCGGGAACCCCCCGTAGCGTGGATATCCCTCACCGTATCTGCCAGGAGGGAAAGGGAAATAGCCGCCTCCGTGGAACCGGCCGTAGCCCGTGCCGTCGCCGGGGAAGCCGCCCGCGGCGAGGGAACGGTCCGCGTTCTGGCCACCGTCCATCCCCGTACCGGCGGCCAGCACGGCGGCGCCGGTGCCCAGGACCACGACGAGCACCGCGGCGGCCGCGATCAGCCCGTTGCGCCGCCGGCGGGAACCGCCGGCTCCACCCGGTGACCGGCCCTCCGCTCCGGCGGCGGCATCGGCGACGACAGTGGGGTAATCGGGGACTTCCGAGCCTCCCGGATCTTCCGGGCCTCCCGGATCTCCCGGGCCTTCCGGGCCTTCCGGGCCTTCCGGGCCTCCCGGGCCTCCCGGGGCGCCAGGGATGCCGGCGGCGGGCACGCCCGGCTGGCCCGGCCCGACCCACCACGGCCCGGCCAGCGCGGCGGATACGGGCACCTCCGACGGCGCGGCGTGGATCAGCGCGACCACGTCCGCCACCGAGGTCGCGGGACCGATCACGTCGGCTCGCACCTGCGCCCCGAAGTCCGCCGAGACGTCGACACCGGGTGGCGTGACCACCACTACGGCGGTGTCACTCGGCCTGGTCGCGAGGATCGGCAGCAGTTCCCGGTCGTACATCGTCACGACCAGGATCGTCCGGATCGTCACGTTCGGTGGCTGTGGGCGGGACGACCCGTCGCCAGCCACGGTGGCCGGCCTGTCCGCGGCGGCCGGCTGCGGTTCGAACGGCGGTTCGAACGGCGGCTCGAACGGCGGCTCGAACGGCGGCTCGCTCGACGGAGGAAGAACATCATAATCGGGCCCGAGCGCTTCCGCGATCAGGCCCGGGTCCGCGGGAAGCCCCAGGCTCAACCACACACGTGTCATACACACACCGTCGCTGTCACGCCTGAGGGAAAGCTTTCAGGAACCTGGGGACTTCCTTGTAGATCTGCCCATCGGCCCGGCTACGGGCGGCTCTCCCCGAACGTCTCTCCCCGCGCCGCGGGGACGCCGCCGGGATCCCGCCCCACAGCGGCATGAAAAGAACACCGTCGCCGCGCTGCCCGCCAGCCCTCCGGGCGGCCACCAGCCTTCCGGACAGCTATGCCGGCGGCATGCCGCCCGCCCCAGTACGGCCGTAACCCGCTTCCCTGCCTCGCCATGATCTAAATCATGACAACCGATAGTCGCTTGGTAGATATTCTGTTGCTCTTTTTAAGAGTTTCTTGTGTGATAAACGAACAGGAAGCCCAAAAGAGCAACGTTCCAACAATGATCCACTCGGGCCAGCCTGCGAGAGGGCGGCCTGCGGAGGCCATGCCCCACAGGGGCTCGATCGTCGCGTCGGGGGGGCGTCATGAGCATCGGTACCGGTGGCACGAGCACGCCCATGACCGCGGCCAGCGAAACAGCGATCAACGTGGTGGACGGCGTGGCCGCGCCACAGTGGATCGTCATGCTGACCGGCCTGGTCGCGCTCGCGGCCGTCGTACCCCGACGGACCTGGCGCAACAGCGGCCACCTCGACACCATCGCGCACGAGGGCGGCCACGCGCTCGTCGCCTACCTGCTCGGATACTGGGTCGTCGGCGTGTGGCTGTTCTCGGACACCTCCGGCCTCACCGGCTCGTACGGACGACCGAACCGGACAACCGAGTTCCTCGTCTCAGCGGCCGGTTACACCGCGCCGTCGCTGCTCGGCCTGGGCGCGGCGGCCCTGCTGCGTGCCGGGCACGTCACGGCGACGCTGCTGCTCGCCGTCATGGCGCTGGCCGCGCTCTTCCTCGTCGTCCGCAACGCGTTCGGGATCGCGATCATCGTCGCGGCCGCCGGAGCGGTCGTACTGGCGCTGCGTTCGGCCGACACGGGCACGCAGAGCGCGCTGGCCTGCTTCCTCACCTGGTTCCTGCTGCTGTCCGGCCCCCGCTCCGTCCTCGACCTGCACCGGCACCGCAGAAAGGGCCCGTCCTCCTCGGACGCGGACGCCATGGCCGAGCTCACCGGCATCCCCGGCGGCCTCTGGGTCGCCGCCTTCGCCCTGGCCAACACCCTGTGCCTGCTCCACGGCACAACCCTGCTCCTGCGCTGACCGGAACCCGCCATGCCAACGTCAAGCTGAAGCCCCACAAAAACCGCCTCTCCGCAGTTGACTGGAGGGCGTATCCGGTCAGCAGCCGTGCGTGACGACCCGTGGTGACGGAACGTAGTCGCGTTTTGGTTTGGAGAAGGTGAGGCACCCGCCCGCCGAAATGATCGCTCTTACCAGAGAAGAGATCATCGAGCGGACAGGTGCGTCTGTATCTCCCGAGGGAGCTTGCCCACCGCGCGCAGCGCTGACTGCCTGATCGTCACCACATACAGGGCAGACTCGGTCGCAATGACCATCTTGCCGCGCCCCCGCAGGGGGTCAGCCCGTCAGGTCATCCCAGGTGAAGCCCAGTTCCGCCATGGCTTCGTCCAGAGGCACGGGCTCGCCGCCTTCGGCAAGCGCCGTGTCCAGGCACTGACGGTCGTACTCGTCCTCCGCGTCCGTGGTCTCGTACACCACGTCGATCACTGGCTCCGGCATGGGCTCACCTTCCTCGTGGCCCATGCGACTCACAACATTCCAATCACAACATTCCAACTTCCGATGTGCCCAGGCTCACATCGGCAAGCTCCACGGTAACCCGACGCACGCCGTCGTGATATCTCCCAGGCCAAAGAGAGGATCATGTCTCGGCTGTTCGGGGGCTCTTTTCGATCGGTCGACAGAGGAGTGTCAGATGTGTTACATGCATCGAATGCTCCGGGTCGGGTAGAGGTGTTCCATGGTTCGACACCGGAGGGGTCCGGCAACACCGTGTTCTCGGAGCGTCACCTGTCCTGCGCCGGGGGCGCGTCCAGCCGCTCACGCGGCGCGTGTCGCGCGTCCGAGCATTCCGCAGCTTCTGTTCGCCGCGACCACGGTGGCGGCTGTCATCGCCATGCCCTCCGACGTGCTGGCGGGTTCGGCATCGACGCTGTCCGACGCGCCGGCCGCCGCCGGCCCCGCCGTCACGAGCCCGGTGGCCGGCCCGGGGACCGCGGGCGGGGCCACCGAGCAGACGGCCACGGGGGCCACGGGTCCGGTG
>NZ_CAKKTL010000291.1:0-5726 GCF_920664355.1 Protofrankia sp. CiP1_Cm_nod2 | reverse complement strand
CTGGTCGGTGTAGGTGGCGAGGGCGGTGTCGAGGGCGGTGGTGACCTCGTCGAAGGCGGCGCGGAAGACGGGGTAGGTGTCGTAGAGCTCGCGGCCGGCGCCGGGGCGCTGGGCGCCCTGCCCGGTGAACAGGAACGCGATCTTGCCAGGGGTGCCGGTGCCCACGACGGTCCGGGGCGTCTGCCGCTCGGTCGCGACCGCGTCCAGGCCCGCGAGCAGGTCGTCCCGGTCCCCGGCGATGACGACGGCGCGGTGGGACAGCGTCGCCCGGGTGGTGGCCAGTGAGTAGGCGACGTCCACCGGCCGCAGTGTGCTGTCACCGCTGACGTGCGCGGCCAGCCGGGCGGCCTGCTCCTGGAGGGCTCTGGGTGAGCGCGCGGAGATCAGGAACGGCAGTGGGCTGCCAGCCGGTTCGCCGGCGGGCGTCCCCGCGCTCCCCGGCTCCGCGCCCGCCTCGGTGGCGGGTGTGCCCGTGGCGGGCGCGTCCGCGTCGACCCGGGCAGCTGCCCGCACGTCCGTCCGGTCCGCCGGGCTGTCCGTCCCGGCATCCGCCGGGGTGGCCGGGGAGCTGTCCGCCGCGGCGTCCGCTGGGGCGGGCTGGTCGGTGGGGGCCTGTTCGATGATGATGTGGGCGTTGGTGCCGCTGACGCCAAAGGCGGAGACGGCGGCCCGGCGGGGCCGGTCGACATCGGGCCAGGGGCGGGCCTCGGTGAGCAGCTCCACCGCACCCGCCGACCACTTTACGTACGGTGATGGCTCGTCCACGTGCAGGGTTTTCGGCAGGACGCCGTGCTGGAGGGCGTGGACCGTCTTGATGATGCCGGCGACGCCGGCGGCGGCCTGGGCGTGCCCGATGTTGGACTTCAGCGAGCCGATGTAGAGCGGCCGGTCGGCGGGGCGGTTCTGCCCGTAGGTGGCGATGAGGGCCTGGGCTTCGATGGGGTCGCCGAGGCGGGTGCCGGTGCCGTGGGCCTCGACGGCGTCGACGTCGGCGGGGGTCAGGCCGGCGGCGGCGAGGGCGGCGCGGATGACACGCTGCTGGGACGGCCCGTTGGGGGCGGTCAGGCCGTTGGAGGCGCCGTCCTGGTTGACGGCGGAGGCGCGGACGACGGCGAGGATGCTGCGGCCGGCGCGCTGGGCGTCCGAGAGCCGCTCGAGCAGCAGCAGGCCGACACCCTCCGACCAGCCGGTGCCGTCCGCCGCCGCCGCGAACGCCTTGCAGCGGCCGTCGGGGGCGAGCCCGCGCTGCCGGGCGAAGTCCACGAAGCCCAGCGGCGACGTCATGACGGCGACCCCGCCGGCGATCGCCAGGTCGCTCTCGCCGGAGCGCAGCGACTGGGCGGCCAGGTGCAGGGCGACCAGCGACGACGAGCAGGCCGTGTCGATGGTGACCGCCGGCCCCTCGAAACCGAACGTGTAGGAGATCCGGCCGGAGGCGACGCTGCCGAGCGCGCCGGTGACCAGATAGCCCTCCAGCTCGTCGGGGACCTCGTGGAAGCCGGCGGCGTAGTCGCGCCCGGCGACACCGGCGAACACGCCGGTGCGGCTGCCGCGCAGCGACGTCGGGTCGATCCCGGCGTTCTCCAGCAGCTCCCAGGCGTTCTCCAGCAGCAGGCGCTGCTGCGGGTCGGTCGCGGCGGCCTCCCGCGGGGAGATCCCGAAGAACGCCGCGTCGAAGTCACCGGCGCCGGCGATGAACCCGCCCTGGCGGGTGTAGGTGGTGCCGGGATGGTCCGGGTCGGGATGGTAGAGCGCGTCGGTGTCCCAGCCGCGGTCGTCCGGGAAACCGCTGATCGCGTCACCGCCGGCGGCGGCGAGTTGCCACAGGTCCGCCGGCGAGTTGACCCCGCCGGGGTAGCGGCAGGCGGCGCCGACGATCGCGATCGGTTCCCGCCGGCTCTCCTCGATCTCCCGCAGCCGCCGGTGGGCGGCCCGGGAGTCCGCGAGCGCGCGCTTGAGGTATTCGCGGAGCTTGTCGTCGTTGGACATCGTCAGGCGTGCTCCTGATCCATGAGGGCGAACAGTTCCTCGTCGCTGGCGGAGTCGAGGTCCAGCTCGTTGTCGGACGAGCCGGTGGGACCGGCGGGGCCGGTGCCCCACTGGTCGAGCAGGCGGCGCAGGCGGGTGATCGCGGCCTGCCGGTCCGCCTCGGTGGCGGCGCCGGCGGCGAGGACGGCCTCCAGCTGGTCGACCGCGTCCACCGCCGTCGCCGGCACCGCCGCCGGGGTGTCGATGGCCAGTTCGGCGCGCAGGTAGGCGGCGACGGCCTCGGGGGTGGGATGGTCGAAGACGAGCGTGGCCGGCAGCTCCAGCCCGGTCGCGGCGCCCAGCCGGTTACGCAGGTCGACCGCGGTCAGGGAGCTGAACCCCAGCTCCTGGAACGTCCGGGTGGACAGGACCTCGTCGGCGTCGGCGTGCCCGAGCACCGTCGCGATCTCCGACTGGACGACCGTCAGCAGCGCCTCGTCCCGTTCGGCCTCGCCGAGGCCGGCCAGCCGCAGCAGGAGCCCGTCGGCGGCCGAGACCGAGGCGGCGGCCGGGTCGGCGGCGGCGAGGCCGCCGATCTGCGTCGGCCGGGTGGCGGAGACCTCCCCGGCGAACGAGCGTCCGACGTCCAGCCAGTAGCGCCGGTGCTGGAAGGCGTAGGTCGGCAGGGTGACCCGCGGGTGCGGGCTGCCGGACGTCACCGCCCAGTCGACCGGCACTCCCTGGACGTACAGCTCGGCGGCGGACAGCAGGAAACGGTCCAGCCCGCCCTGGTCGCGGCGCAGCGTCCCGGCGACCACGGTGCCGGTGGCGCCGGTCACCCCGGCGATCTCCTGCAGACTGAAGTTGAGCACCGGATGCGGGCTGATCTCGATGAACGTGTCATGGCCGCGCTCGAGCAGGGTACGGGTGGCCTGCTCGAAGCGGACCGTCCGACGCAGGTTCGCGAACCAGTACTCGGCGTCGAGGGTGCTGGTGTCGACCGGCTCACCGGTGACCGTGGAGATCAGCGGGATCGTCCCCGCCCGCGGTGTGATCGACGCGAGGTCCGCCAGCAGCACCTCGCGCAGGCTGTCGACGTGCGCCGAGTGCGAGGCGTAGGTGGCCGGGAGGACCCGGGCGCGCACGCCTTCGGCCTCCAGCTCCGCGACCAGTTCCGTCACGGCGTCGGTGTCACCGGCGACCACCAGCGACCCGGGGCTGTTGATGGCGGCGATCGACAGCCGGCCGTCCCCCCAGCGGGCCAGGCGCGGCTCGAGGTCGTCCGCGGTCAGCGCGATCGAGGCCAGGCAGCCGCGCCCGGCCAGCGCGATGGCGGCCTGGCTGCGCAGGGAGATCAGCCGGGCGGCGTCGTCCAGGGACAGGGCGCCGGCCACATAGGCGGCGGCGATCTCCCCCTGGCTGTGGCCGACGACGGCGTGCGGGTGCACACCGTGCGCGCGCCATAGCGCCGCGAGCGCGACGAGGATCGCCCACAGCGTGGGCTGGATCACGTCGAACCGCTCCAGCGTGGGCGCGTCCGGCGCCCCGCGCAGCACGTCGAGCAGGTCCCAGTCGATGTACGGGCGCAGCGCCCGCGCGCAGTCCGCGATCGCCGCGGCGAACACCGGGGAGGTGTCCAGCAGGGCCGCCGCCATTCCCGGCCACTGGGAGCCCTGGCCGGGGAAGACGAACACGATCCGGCGGTCCGCCGTGGCGGTGCCCCGGGCCGCGTTCACCGGCAGGTCGCCGCGGGCCAGCGCGTCGAGGGAGGCCAGGAAGCCGTCCCGGTCGTCGGCGACGACGACCGCGCGTTCGCTGAACGTCGCACGGGTGGTGTGCAGCGCAGCCGCGACCGCCGCGACCGCCGCGACGCCCGCCCCGGCCCCGCCGCCGTCCACCTCGGCCCCGCCGTTGGTCACAGGTTCGCCGCCGGCCGGCGGTTCGTCCGCGCGCAGCCAGGCCGCCAGCTGGGTGGCCTGCGCCCGCAGGGCCTGCGGGGTTTTCGCCGACAGCGTCCACGCGACCGGCTTGCCGTCGGTCACCGGTTCGCCGTCGGTCACCGGTTCGCCGCCGGCGGCCGGGCGGGACGGCGCCAGCGGACGGTCGTCGGCCGGGGCCTGCTCGATGATCGCGTGGGCGTTGGTGCCGCTGACACCGAAGGAGGAGATCCCCGCCCGGCGGGGCGCGCCCGTCTCGGGCCAGGGCCGGGCCTCGGTGAGCAGCTCGATGTCCCCGTCGGCCCAGTCCACGTACGGTGACGGCTCGTCCACGTGCAGGGTCCTGGGCAGGACGCCGTGCTCGATGGCCTGGACCATCTTGATGATGCCGGCGACGCCGGCCGCCGCCTGGGTGTGGCCGATGTTGGACTTCAGCGAGCCGAGGTAGACGGGCCGGCCGGCCTCCCGGTGCTGGCCGTAGGTGGCGATGATGGCCTGGGCCTCGATGGGGTCGCCGAGACGGGTGCCGGTGCCGTGCGCCTCGACGGCGTCGACATCGGCCGGAGCGAGCCCGGCGGCGGCGAGCGCGGTGCGGATGACACGCTGCTGGGACGGCCCGTTGGGCGCGGTCAGCCCGTTGGACGCGCCGTCCTGGTTGACCGCCGACCCCCGCACGAGCGCCAGCACCGGATGGCCGGCGCGGCGGGCGTCCGAGAGCCGTTCGAGCAGGACGAGCCCGATGCCCTCGGCCCAGCCCACGCCGTCCGCCGCCGCCGCGAACGCCTTGCTGCGGCCGTCCGGTGACAGCGCGCGCTGCCGGGACAGCTCCACCCAGGCGCCGGGGGAGGCCATCACCGTCACCCCGCCGGCGACCGCCAGCTCGCTCTCGCCGGAACGCAGCGACTGGGCGGCCAGGTGCAGGGCGACCAGCGACGACGAGCAGGCCGTGTCGATGGTGACCGCCGGCCCCTCGAAGCCGAACGTGTAGGAGATCCGGCCGGAGGCGACGCTGCCGGCGCTGCCGGTGCCGAGGAAGCCCTCCAACGACGACGGCGCCTCGTCCAGCCTGGGGGCGTAGTCGTGGTACATCACCCCGGCGAACACGCCGGTGCGGCTGCCGCGCAGCGTCGCCGGGTCGATCCCGGCCCGCTCGAACAGCTCCCAGGTGGTCTCCAGCAGCAGGCGCTGCTGCGGGTCGGTCGCCAGCGCCTCGCGGGGCGCGATCTCGAAGAAGTCGGTGTCGAAGTCGCCGGCGTCGAGCAGGAAACCGCCGTGGCGGGTGTAGGACGTGCCGGCGTGGTCCGGGTCCGGGTCGTGGAGCGCCTCGAGATCCCAGCCGCGGTCGCCCGGGAACTCGGTGATCGCGTCGGTGCCGGCGGCGACGAGCCGCCACAGGTCCTCCGGCGAGGCGACCCCGCCGGGGAAGCGGCAGGCCATGCCGACGATCGCGATCGGGTCGTCGTCGACGACCTGGCCGCCCGGCCGTCCGGCGCGGGACGCCGTGGCATCGGCCGGCGCCGTCCCGGCCAGCCCGGTCTCGGTCTCGGTCAGCAGCGTGAGCAGGAAGGCGGCGACGGCGGTGGGGTTCGGCTGGTCGAAGGTGAGGGTGGTCGGCAGCCGCAGCCCGGTCGCCGTGCCCAGCCGGTTGCGCAGATCGACGGCGGTCAGGGAGTCCAGCCCCAGGTCGGTGAACGGCCTGGTGGCCGCGACCGCGCGCGCGTCGGCGTGCCCGAGGGCCGCCGCGACCTCGCCGCGCACCAGGTCGAGCAGGTGCGCGGCCCGCTCGTCCGGGGACAGTGCGGCCAGCCGCGCCACCAGCGG
>NZ_CAKKTL010000290.1:0-5788 GCF_920664355.1 Protofrankia sp. CiP1_Cm_nod2 | reverse complement strand
TCGGTCGACGCGAATAAGGGCCATGGCAGAGCTTATCGGCGGCGTCGAGCATCGCACGATCACGATTGTCGACTACTCTCCGGCCTGGCCGGCCAGATTCGAGCAGGAACGGCGACAAATCCTCACAGCGCTGGGGCCCTGCTCGACTCGTCCGAGGCGATGCTTGCTGCCGCGCAGCGGCGGCTGGCCGCCGAGCCGGCTGACGTTCGTGACCGTGTCCGGCTGGTGCGAGGAAGCGGCGAGGACGCGCCCGCCCTGACGCGGGGCCGACGATTTGCCGCTGTGCTGTGTCACGGCGTGTTGATGTATCTGTCCGAGCCGGCCCCGATGATCGAGGCCCTGTGCGCGTGCACCGTTGTGGACGGCATCGTCTCGGTGATGGCGCTCAACGCGGCGACCCTTGCCGTCCGCCCCGCGCTGGAGCGTCGGTGGGACGACGCGCGGGCCGCCTTCCACGCCCGGGGGGAGTGCGGCGTGCTGGGTTTGGACACGCGTGCCGACACCGTCGAGGAACTCTCCGGCCTGTTCGCTGATCGTGGAGTTCGCCCGCTGGCCTGGTACGGCGTGTGGCTGTTCACCGACTGGATGACCCTCGACGACGGGGACGACGGGGACGACGAGGACGACGAGGACGAGCTGACCAGGATCGCCGAGGTGGAACTCGAAGCCGGCCGGCGTGATCCCTACCGGCGGCTCAGCCGGGTGTTCCACCTTGTGGGACGCGGATGACCTGACGCGGTTGCCGGCTCTCCAGCGGACGCGGGCGTCAAACCACGGCGGTGATCGGTTCTTCGAGTACGCCTGTGATGTTGCCCGGCGGCTTCGGTAGCCCGTGACTATTATTCTGGTCATGGCGACGATCCCGTTGGCGGATGCAAAGGCACGGCTGTCGGCCGTGATGGACGAGATCCGAGACACCCATGAACGAGTGGTGATCACCCGGAACGGGCGACCCGAGGTGATCATGCTCGCTGTCGCGGATCTGGAGGCGTTGGAGGAAACCCTCGACCTGCTGTCCACGCCAGGCGCGGTGGAGCGGATCCGTCAGGCCGAGGCGGACATCGCCGCCGGTGAGGCCATCGGTGCCGACGAGCTACGTCGCGCGTTCGCCGTCCGGGTCGAGCGGGAACGGTGACCGACGACGCCTATCGGCTCTCGCTCGCCCCGGCCGCACACAGGACGCTGACCGAAGGCCCACCGGTCGGGCTGCCGCTCGCCGTGGCAGCCGCGGTGATCGAGTTCGTCACCGGCGCGCTGCTCGACAACCCGCAACGCGTCGGCAAACCACTGGCCCGCGAGCTACACGGCTATCACGCCGCCAGACGCGGCGCCTACCGCGTGGTCTACCGCATCGACGACCGCAGACGCATGGTCCACGTCGTACGTATCGACCACCGCGCCGACGTCTACCACACGTAGATGGCACGGTCCGCTGCCGGACATCAAAGCCCGAGGCAGAGGCGGATGCAATCCCAGCTCGCCCGCATCTGAAGTTCGTCTGAACCGGGTTCTGGAGCCACCCCTGGATAGCGGCAGACCCTCGGCTGCCAGCCAGTAGCGTCGACCATCAGTCCCCGTCTCCGGCCTGGCGCTCCGGTGCCAGCTCAGTAGATCCGATCGTCGAGACAGACGCCACGAGGTGAGCGCCGCGCTGATACCGCGAACCGCGCCACAGTCGATTCCTGGCCGTGGCGCCATGCCACGGCCCCAACTGCGAACTGCCCCGTCTGTCAGTCGAGTGCCAGTGCGACACCCTTGTCGCATAATGTCGCCGACTAGCACGGACTGTGCCGGTGGCACACTGGCGAGGTGACCATAGGCGGCGGCGCGGACGGCACGAGCGGCTACGAGAGCTACGACTTCTACGTGTCGTACGCGCAGGCGGACCGGGCCTGGGCAGAGTGGATCGCCTGGGCGCTGGAAGATGCCGGGTACCAGGTCCAGATCCGGGCCTGGGACTCCGTTCCCGGCTCCAACTGGGTTGCCAGCGTCGACGACGGCCTTCAACGGTCCGACCGAACAATCGTGGTGCTTTCCGACGCCTACATCCGCTCGGAACACCGCAAGGCGGAATGGCAGGCTGCCTGGGTCCGTGACCCGACCGGCAGTGGCCGCCGGCTTCTCGTCGCCCGGGTCGCGAACTGTGCGCCGCCCGGGTTGCTGGGCCCGGTCGTCTCGTTCGACCTGTTCGGCCAACCGGAAGACCAGGCCCGCTTTCAGTTGCTGTGGGCGGCGGGGCTGGCGGCCTCGGGCGGACGGGCGAAGCCCACCTGCGCGCCGCCCTACCCTCAGGACGGCAGGGCGGTACCCGTCCGGCCGTCGTTTCCCGAGCCTGATGTGCCAGGCGCCAGTGGGCATGGTGCCATCTTCTTCTCCTATCCCGAGCCCCGTGCCACCGCCATCTGCGCACCGAGCGTGCTGCTCAGGCCCGAACACCGCGTCGCGCCCTTCGTCGAGCTCAGCGGCGACAGGGCCGCGCTGCATCTCTGGGTGGCCGGGCCAGGCTTGTTCTCCGCGCGGCTGCTGGCTGGTGAGGCTGGATCGGGCAAGACGCGGCTGGCCATGCGGGTCTGCGAGGAGCTGAGCGAGCAGGGCTGGCTGACGGTCCTGGTCAACTCCTCGTTGAGCCAGGCCCAGCTCCGGTGCCTGCGCGAGGCCGATGTCCCGGTGATGGTGGTCGTCGACAGCGCCGAACCGCGGCTCGACCAGGCCGCCCTGATCGCTGCCATACTCGCCGAGGGGGCCGCGTCCGGCACCTCGCCGCGGCGGCTGCTCCTGCTCACACGGTCCGCCCAGTACCTGCTCCGGGATCTCCAGTCGCTGGCCGACACGCGGACCGCCGACCTTTTCCGAGCGGCCCAGGCCCAGTCGATAACCCCTCTTCCGGCCGGGCCCGACGCGCGGCGCGTCCATTTTGATGCCGCATACATGGCGTTTCGGACAGAGCTGCGACAGGCCGGGCCGATCGTCGTGCCGCCACCCGCTGATCTCATGCGTCTTCAGTCGGTGCTGGACGTACACGCGGCGGCGCTGAACGCCTCCCTCAGAGATATCCACAGCTCCCGGGCCCCGTTTGCCACGCTGATGGAACACGATCAGCATTGCTGGCGTGAGCTCGGCCGTCACGACGGCGACCTTCAGACAGGTCTGGCGGCCAAGATCTGCGCCCTGGCGACACTCACGCGGCCCGGCTCCTTCGCGGAGGCGGAAGCCCTGTCGGCCGCGCTGCCCGGCATACTGGGCGTCGACGCCGAAGGGATCCGGCAGTGCCAGAACGCGCTCGGCACGCTCTATCCGGGCCGATGGGCGTTCAGCCCGATCCGGCCCGATGCGTATGGCGAGTATCTGGCGGCGGTCGCGCTGGCGGTTGACCCGTCTCTCGCCCGTGCGCTGGGGTCCGCCTGCTCCGCCGACCAGGCAGCGAGCACTCTCACCGTTCTCGGTCGCGCTCTGCCCCGCCACCCGGAGCTGGCCACCGCGATCGCGGAGATGCTCCGGGCGAATCCCAACGAGTTCGTTCTCGTCGCCACAGAGGTCGCCACCCGGCTCCCTGACCCGGAACGGTTCGCGCGGGCCGTGGCCGATGCCTTCGACGACTCGGCGCTCGGCCAGCTCACGCTCATCACGGCGACGGAGCTGGCGGACCGGGTACGACGCGGCGGCCGGGAACTCGGCCCGCTACGTGGGCTCAGCCTGCGCGCCTCGGCGGCGAACGGGCGCAGGCTGACCGCCGGCTTGACCACGCCCGCCGCGCGGGATCCCAACCTGGCGAGTCTGACAAATATCCTCGACAAGGTGACAAACGGCGTTATCGACCTGTTCGTCGGCCTTGTCGATCCGGGTTCCGGACGCATGCCGTCCAACCCGGACGGGACGCCGGCCGTCCCGCCCGATCTCCTCGGAACATACTTCGACCTGCAACGATACTTCCGGGGATCGGATCCCGAGAAGAAGTGAGCCAGCAGGCGGAGGCAGGAGAACCGTCGGGACCTCCAGCGCCGATCATGCCGGCTGCCAGCAGCATCCGGATGTTGGAGGATTCGGGAACGCCTGGCTGAGGAAGCGGAACGTGCGTCGTTCATCGGCCCGTTCCCGTCCGGTCCGCGAGAACGACCTCACCGGACTCGCGGGGCCAGGTGGGTCATCAGGGGGTCAGGTTCCACAGGGCGTCGAGGGGAGAGCGCAGAGGCGGTCGCCGAAGGGCAGGGTTTGTTGGCCGGTGTAGAGGACGTAGCCGGCTACGAAGCGTGGGCCGAGCAGGTTCGCGAGGTGGCGCAGGCCGGCGAGGTCCTCGGTGCGGACGGTGGCGCCGGCTTTGACCTCGATCCCGACGACACGGCCGTCAGGGGTTTCCAGCAGCGCGTCCACCTTGACCTTGTCCGGTAGTGGTAGCAGTTGGTGCAGCTCGCCGCCGACACCGGCCCGTGTGCAGGGATTGCGGATGTTGCGATTGTTTCGGATAATGCGTTTGCAGGTTGTATGTTGTGGAGGTGACGGAGATGGCGGTGGAGATGACCGGTCAGGCTGGCGGCGCGGCCCGGCATCGGGACCCCGATGCGGAGCTTGCCCGGCGGGCGGCGCGACGCATCGGCGAGTACCTCACGACGCACCCCGGTGCCGATCCGGTCACGATCAGCGGTGAGCTCGCGGGCGACGATGTCCTGGTCGTGCCCCGAGAGGCGACTGTCCTGCTCGCCCAGATTCTCCGCGTCCTGGCACAGGGTGAGAGCGTCAACGTCACGCCTGACTCCGCCGAGCTGACCACTCAGCAGGCGGCCGACTTCCTGAACGTGTCCCGGCCGTATCTGATCAAACTGCTGGAGGCCGGTGAGATCCCGTTCCGTCTGGTCGGTACACACCGGCGGGTGACGTTCCGTGATCTCCACGAGTACAGGAGCCGCGACGACCTGGCGCGGCGGCGCACGGCGGACGACCTGACCGAGCTGACCCAGGAACTGGGGCTGTACTGAGCGATGACCTTCACGGTGGTGTACGACGCCAACGTGCTCTATCCGAACACGTTACGCGATCTTCTGATCCGGATCGCGCAGTCAGGTCTGGTGCAGGCGAAGTGGACCAACGAGATCCTCGACGAGATGGCCACCGCGATAGGCCGGACTCGGCCGGACATATCGCCCGAGAAGCTCACTCGCCTCCGTAGCCTTATGAACGCGGCCATCAGAGACGTCCTGGTGTTCGGCTACGAGCCGCTGATCGAAGGGCTGAAGCTCCCCGATCCCGGAGACCGGCATGTGCTGGCTGCCGCGATCAAGGCCGGTGCTCAGGTCATCGTCACCCGGAACCTGAAAGACTTCCCCGCCGCCGACCTGGAACCGTGGGGTGTCGAAGCCAAGACACCCGATGCCTTCGTGTTGGACCAGGTGGGCATCAGAGGGCAGGCGGTGGCAGCATCCATCCAACAGATCGCGGACTCCCGAACGAACCCACCGGAGTCCGTCGACGACATTCTGCGCCAGCTAGAACGTAACGGACTCGTGGAATCGACAGCGGCACTCCGCACGCTATAGCCGCCGGGTGGCCCTTGGGAGAATCTCACCCATGGGCCACCCGGCCCCTATAGCGCAGGTCGCGCTCAGTTTCGGCGGGCACCCGGCTCGCCGACGAGATCCGCATGCTCACCGAGCCCTACAGGCTTGAGGCGGGGCAGGGTCGAGTCGAGGTGGCGCTGGCCGGGATGCGGTGTTTCCCGGCTGCCGGCCCGGGTTGGTTCTGGCACGGAGCGTGCCATCTCTTATACACATCTCCGAGCCCACGAGACAAGGGGCAA